>NZ_NIQB01000080.1:0-15240 GCF_018687865.1 Coxiella-like endosymbiont of Rhipicephalus sanguineus
TTAACAACACACAAAAAGGCCACAAGCGCACACCACCGAGAAATAAAAGAGCCATATAGGTCATAGTAACCACCACAGCAGCACCAAAATCAGGCTCTAATAATAATAAGCTGGACAAAAACATCACGAGAACCATAGGTTTTAAAAAACCTTTAAGCTTTTTACGTACTTCGTTCTGGTAGCGTTGCAAATAACTCGCTAAATATAAAATTGCAGCCAATTTCACTATTTCCGAGACCTGCAATGAAAAAAATCCCAACTGGATCCAACGTCGGCTTCCGTTAACCGTTCTGCCAATCCCAGGCAATAAGACGATTATTAACAATAAAAAACTTAATAAAAATAAATAACCACTATATTTCTGACAAATTTTAATTGGCACACGAAAAACTGTAACAGCAAGCAATAAGCCTAAAATTAAATAAACCAGTTGGTGAATAAAATAATGAAAAGGATAACCAAATTGACGATCTGAAATAACCATAGAAGCCGAAGCCACCATGAGTAAACCCAAGGCTAACAAGGATAAAGTAGAAATAATAATCCAACGGTCGTAAAGTCCTAAGGCTGGCGATTTTTGCCGCATTAAAGTCCTTCCACCGTTTCAATAAACACATCACCCCGATGTTCATAGTGTTTAAACATATCATAACTGGCACAGGCAGGGGATAACAAAACGACATCACCCTGTTGAGCAATGTCGGTAGATTGTTTTACAGCTTCTTCCATGGAAGAAGCACGCGAGATTTTCGTGTAGCGCTGCAGAGCTTTTTCTAATAGTGGCGCATCTTCGCCAATTAGAACGATTTGTTTCAAATAACGCTTGACTACGTTCCTTAAAGCCGAAAAATCAGCGCCTTTACCTTGGCCACCCGCAATTAAAATTAATTTTCCTTTGGCCACTTCTCCCAAGCTTACAATAGCTGCTTGGGTTGCACCGACATTGGTTCCTTTTGAATCGTTATAATAATCAACGTCTTTGTATTTTCGTACCCACTGACAACGATGACGGATTCCCGTAAAGTCACGCAAAACCTCAAGCATAGCCTCCATAGGTACACCTACTGCTTTTCCTAAGGCTAAAGCAGCCAATGCATTTTGAATATGATGGCTAGCGTTTAGTTTTAACTCTTCAATAGGCATAAGCCTCTTGCGCTGATAGGCGATGAAAATTTTATGATTATGTTCTATTAACCAAAAATCAGCACGATTCTGTAATCCAAAGGATAGAGGTTTTTCCTTAAATAAAATTTTTTCCAAATTTCCGGTTCATCCTCATTGACAATAGGAGTCCGGCAGAAATTATAGATTCGTTGTTTGGCTCGAATATACTCTTGAAAACTAGCATAGCGATCCATATGATCCTCACTAATATTCAGTACTGTCGCAGCGTGAGGTTGGAGGGAAAAGGTTGTTTCCAATTGAAAACTCGATAATTCCAGAATGTAATATTCAGGATCAAGGTGGAGTTGCTGTAATACCGGTTGTCCGATGTTACCACAAACAATAGCATTGATCCCTGCGGCCTTCATCATTAAGCCTAAAACGGTCGTCACCGTTGTCTTACCATTGGAGCCCGTAATGGCGATAACGGGTTTTTTGACGGCGCGAGCAAATAATTCAATATCACCAATAATAGGTTTACCTATCGCCACTTGCTTGACAATGTTGAGATCATAAAGAGGTACACCGGGACTTAATACAATTTGGTGCGCTTCATTTAATAAATTTTCAGAAAATTCCCCTAGCGCTAATTTGGCATAGGGATAAGCTTGGACAAATTTTTTTAATTGTGGAGGTTCTTGTCGGTTATCAGTAATCGCAAATGGTTGATTTGTTTCTGCCAAAAATTGGGCACAGGATAATCCGGTTTTGCCTAAGCCTAAAATAACGGTTAGTTGTTTGTCTGTCATATTATCTCAATTTTAAGGTAGCCAACCCACAAAGCACTAAAATAAAAGTAATAATCCAAAACCGAACAATAACTTTGGGCTCAGGCCAACCTTTTAATTCAAAATGATGATGCAGTGGTGTCATCCGAAAAACCCTTTTACCCCCTGATAGTTTAAAATAACCTACCTGGATAATGACGGAGAGAGTTTCTAGAACAAAAATCCCTGACATAAAAAAATAAACTATTTCCTGACGAACTATTACGGCAATTATTCCTAAAGCAGCACCCAACCCTAATGAACCCACATCTCCCATAAAAACTTGTGCCGGATAAGCGTTGTACCACAAAAAACCTAGCCTCCGCCGACTAAAGCACTGCAAAAAACAACGATTTCACCTACCCCTGGAATATAAGGAATCACTAAATATTTTGCAAAAAGGTGGTTCCCACTAGAATAAGCGAAAATTCCTAGTGCCCCACCAATTACTATAGTTGGAATAAGAGCTAAACCATCTAACCATCGGTTAAATTTACGGCGTTACTGCTACCCACTATGACAAAATAAGCAAGAAAAAGATAAAGAAGGCCTAAATTAGGAGCTACATTTTTTAAAAAAGGAATGACTAATTGAATTTCGGCAGGAGTTGTGGCGGTGAGGTAGAGGTAAATCGCTGCTACGAGGCCAATTAGGGATTGAAGTAGGTATTTCGAACGCGCAGATAACCCCTTACTATTTTTTTTAATTACCTTACGATAATCGTCAACCCAGCCTATAAGCCCGAAGGCTACTATAACCAATAAAATAATCCATATAAATCTACTGGTAAGGTCTCCCCACAATAACGCACTAATGGCAATACCCAAAATAATTAGAATACCACCCATAGTAGGAGTGCCGGATTTTTTCAAATGGGCTTGAGGAGCATCATTTCTTACCATTTGGCCAATTTGTAATTTTTTAAGTTTTTTTATTAAATAGGGAGAAAAAGCGAGAACAATAATCAATGCAGTCAAAGCACTTACGATAGAACGAAACGTTAAATAATTAAAAACACGAAAACTATAAAAATGGTGACTTAAAAAATTAGTGAGCCAGAGTAGCATGCTTATTCCTCGATTAGTCCCTTCACAATTTTTCCCATATTCATGTAAAGGGAACCTTTTAGCAACACGACTGTATTTTCATCTAAATTATTTTTTAATGCTCTCAGTAATTTCTCTTGATCATCAAAATGATACGCATTCTTGCCAAAAGCCTCAACGGTATGTCGGGTTAAAGATCCATAACAAAAGAGTTCATGAATACCAGACTGCAACGCTTGCTCACCCATTTTACGATGTAATTGATCTCCTCCTTCACCTAATTCCCTCATATCTCCTAAAACCAAAATCGAGCGACTGCCACAAGTAGCTAAAACGTCGATAGCAGCCGATACTGATAAAGGATTAGCATTATAACTATCGTCAATAATAGTGGCTCCTCGATACCCTTTTAGAGACGCTAAACGTCCGCTAACTGCCGAAGCTGCCTCTAAACCGGCTTTTATCGTCATAATCGGCAACTGTTCAGCGTAGGCCGCCGCTGCTGCTGCTAAGGCATTCATTACATTATGTTTTCCTAAAAGCGACAATTGAACATCAACTTCCCCATTCGGCAAAATTAAACGGAAGCGGGATTGCCCTTTGGGGTTTACTGAAATATTTTTTGCGGCGACATCGGCTCGGTTATTACACGCAAAAGTAATAGTTCGCCGAACACCTATTATTTCTCGCCAGAAATCTCTAAAAGGATCGTCGTTGTTAACGATAGCAATCCCATTCGGGGATAATCTTTGATAAATTTCACTCTTGGCTTTTGCTACGCCCTCAATACTGCCAAAACCCTCTAAATGCGCAGGGCCCGCATTGGTGATAATAGCGATGTTGGATTTTGCTATTTGCGCTAACTGAGCAATTTCAGCAAGATGGTTAGCTCCAAGCTCTACGACAGCATAATCATGCTCGGCACGCAATCGCATCAACGTCAATGGTAATCCAATATTATTGTTAAAGCTTCTTTCGCTAGCTAACACATTTCCCTGCTGGCGAAAGACACTGGCGAGTAATGCTCGGGTGGTTGTTTTACCACAACTCCCTGTCACCGCTATCACAATTACTTCTCTCATTTGATCGCGTTGGTGACTTCCTAATTGAATAAGAGCGGCATGGGTATCATTGACATAAATTTGGGGCAAGGATATTGCTATCCAACGACTCACAATCGCTCCCATGGCCCCTCGTTCCACCGCCGTATCTATGAAATTATGAGCATCAAAATGCGGACCTTGTAAAGCAATAAAAAGACTCCCGGGTTGAATGGTGCGAGTATCGGTACTGATAGATTCGAAATCTCCATCTTTTCCCTTGAATTTTGCATTAAGAATGTGAGCTATTTGTGAAAGTTTCATAGGTTTAACGCCTTCTGGGCCTCCTGCACGTCATCAAAAGGTAAGACGTCCCTGCCGATGACTTGGGTGGTTTCATGTCCTTTACCTGCGATTAAAACAATATCATCAATGGTGGCTTTTTGCACCGCATAATGAATTGCAGCAGCACGGTTAGTTTCAACTATCACTGACTGCGGATTTTTAAACCCTACTTTAATATCTTGAATAATTGCTAAAGGCGATTCGCTGCGGGGATTATCATTAGTCACGATAACCTGATCCGCATAGCGTTCCGCAATAGCCCCCATTTGCGGACGCTTTCCTCGATCGCGATCGCCACCACAACCAAAAATACAAATTAATTGGCCACGGCAATGCTCTCGCAGTGACATCAACGCCTTTTCTAAGGCATCGGGAGTATGCGCATAATCCACCACCACCTGAGGACCACTTGCACATTCAACTGACTGCATTCGACCAAGAACGTTTTTTAATTTTGATAACTCCAAAAATGCTTTTTCTAAAGACACACCCGATAATCCCAAAACCCCGATGACAGGCAAGAGATTACTAATATTAAATCGTCCGAAGAGAGGGGTAGTTAATGTACCATTTCCCCACGGAGTTTGAACCGTCACCGAAAATCCTTGGGCTAATGTTTTTATAGCTGTTGCCATTATTAAAGGAACTCGATCATCCTTTATTCTCTTCATGGAATAACCAATCAGCATGAGTTTTTTATGATATTTCGCAATAAGACATCTGCCAAACTCATCATCGCAATTAACCACTCCGTAACTTAAACCAATTTGCTGAAACAATAATTCTTTTGCCCGAGCATAATTTTCCATATTTCCATGATAATCTAGATGATCACGAGATAACTGAGTGAAAACGGCAATATCAAAATGCACCCCACTCACTCGATGCTGATCTAAGGCGTGTGAGGAAACTTCCATTGCAACAGCCCTCGCCCCTTCTTTGCGCATTTGCATAAAAGCTTGTTGCAATTGAAGAGGATCCGGAGTGGTGTAATTTGTTTTTGTTAAATTTCCTACAAAACCATAGCCGAGAGTCCCTACTATGGCGCACGGTATCCTTTGGGATTCCAATAATTGGGCGATAAAATGCGTGCATGAAGTTTTTCCATTGGTTCCTGTAACGCCGATAATTTTCAGGTGTTTTGTGGGATGGCTATAAAAACGAGCGGCAATTTCTCCCACCTGATTTTGTAATCGGGAAATAGGAATTAGAGGAACTGAGCTCTCTATAGAAAGTTTATAATCATGTGGATCGAAAAACACAGCCACCGCCTGTTTATCAATCGCTTCTTTAATATACTGACGTTCGTCTGAATGCATCCCCGGATAAGCAATAAAAAGATCGCCTTTCTGGATTTTTCGACTATCGGTTTGAAGTCCTCGAATTAACACATCGGATGACAGCTCATTGCTGAATCCTTTCATCAATCGATTAAGAGAGACGCCGTTCATCTAAGAAATTATAAATCAGGAGATCTTCTAAGCGAAGCTATAACCCGAATCAGCAGCGGTTCCTGGCTAGTTCTGGATGGTGATTTTGGAGCGACTAACGCCAACGATTACCGAGGATTGGCCAGTGAAAAGCCCATGCAGCGTAAAAATCACCACCCAGAACCTTAGTGGGAACTCTTGTAGCAGGGTATACTTGTACCAGGGTATATATTAGGAGGAAGATTAAGAAGATTAAGTTAAGGGCGCTGGCGGAATGTCCAGTAATCGCAAAGATCCACTCATAATTTTAGAAAATAAAGGAGCCGCCACAAGTCCCCCGAAATGTTCATCTTGAGGTTCGCGGATGACGACAGCCACTACTAACTGAGGATTGTTAGCCGGCGATAGTCCGACGAAAGAAGACATGTAATGGTGCTTATCGTAGCCTTTAGGACCCGCAATATAAGTCGTGCCGGTTTTACCCGCAACACGATATCCATACACGGCTGCTCGAGTTCCCGTACCCCCTTTTTGAACCACGGTTTCCAACATTCCTACAATTGTTTTTGCTACCTTTTCTAGCAAAACCCGCACACCAGTCGGGGGATGCTCTACTTTTAAGAAAGTTACCGGCCTTTTAATTCCTCCAGCTCCCAAAATGGCATAGGCTTGGGCCAATTGAAGAGTGGTGACTGCCATACCATACCCATACCCTAAAGTTGCCACGACGGAAGGCACCCAAGTGTCGTGGGAAACTAATACGCCGGAAGATTCTCCGGGAAAGCTGCTACTAGTGTGCTGGCCAAATCCTAATGCTCGTAATAAGGCGTAGTAATGTTGTGGTTCCAATGATAGTAAAATTTTTGCTGCAGCGATATTACTTGAATGCTGCAATAACTGGGTTAGTGAAATAACGCCAAAATTTAACTCATCGTCGCTAATCCGGTAACCACCAATTCTCATCCATCCCGGGTTGGTATCAATCTTAGTGTCCGGAGTATACTTTCCACTTTCTAACGCCAAAGCAATAGTAAATGCTTTAATCACGGAACCGGGTTCAAACATATCTGTCACTGCCCGATTGCGGTAACGACCATCGTGACTGGCTGGACGATTGTTGGGGTTGTAACTAGGCTGATTAACCATTGCTAAAATTTCTCCACTCTTTACATCCAAGACTACCGCGGAACCTGCTTTCGCATGATAAGTAGAAACTGTTTCTTTTAAAGCTTGATAGGCTAAATATTGAATACGATGATCGATGCTTAAAGTTAAATCATGCCCTTGAATTGGTTTTTTCACCATGGCAATATCCGCCACTATATGACCCAGACGGTCTTTAACTACTTCCGTCTTACCGGGTTCTCCTGCCAACCATTGGTTGTAAGCTAACTCCAAACCTTCTTGTCCTTGATCATCAATATTGGTGAGTCCCACTACATGGCTGTCACCTCTCCTTCGGGATAATAACGCCGATATTCATGTTGAAAAAAATACCTGGAATATTTAATTGCTGAATTTCTTTTGCAATATAAGGGGGGTTACCTCGTTTTAAATAGATAAATTGGTGATTTGCTTTATGTTGAATTCGTTTTTTAATAAAAGAAATAGGCAGGTGCAAGAGACATGAAAGTGCAACAATTTGAGAAGGTGTTGCTTGAAACAGTTGTGGATTGATCCAAATAGAATCAACGGGCGTGCTAATGGCTAGCGGTACTCCTAATCGATCGGTAATCATACCGCGATAGGCTGGAATATTGACAAGACGAATGATTCTCGCCTTACTTTGTTTTAGTAAAAAAGATCGATCTAGGATGTTTAAATCAATCAAACGCCATAACAATCCGACCACCGCGACACACAATAAAAACCATAACGCGTAAAACCGCCAAGTTCGTTGTTGCACGTAAATTTACCTAAGGGCGACATTCGCGTCATATCCATTGACTAATATCACTTCCTTTGCAGTGGGAATTTGCATCCCCAATTGTTTTTGCGCTACCTGTTGAATCCGTGATTGTGTGGACCAGGTACTTTGTTCTAATAACAATTTTCCCCATTGAATAAGTTCTTCAGCTTTTTCACCCTCTAAAATTTGGTATTGAATAAACAATCGTCGATTGAGATCTTTAACGTAAACAACTCCAAAGGCTGAACATAATAAAGCAATCACTAAGGAAACAACCAAAATTCCTCGTTTCGTTATTTGAAACGTGCGGCTTCGTCTCCTTAGACTTTCTGCGACAATGACACGAGTTGCAGTGTTCATGCTAATTTCTCCACGATTCGTAAGCGAGCACTTCGTGCTCGCAGATTTTCTCTGATTTCCGCCTCCGTAGGCTTAATCAGAGCACCTATTTTTTTCAAACGGTGTTTCACTTCGCTTGCCAAAATTGGCAACTCCCGCGGCAAAAGATCACGCGATTCTTTTTGAATAAAACGTTTAACAATGCGATCTTCCAATGAATGAAAACTAATCACACATAATCGACCTTTTATCGCTAATATTTCCAAACATTGAGGAAGGCATTCACGCAACTCATCCAGCTCACGATTGATAAAAATTCGGATCGCTTGGAAGGTGCGCGTTGCTGGGTGTTTTTTAATTTTATGGCGAGGCGATGCTTCGCTACAATTTCGCTTAATTGCAAGGTATGGGTAATAGGTTTCTCTTCCCGTGCTTTTACAATTGCTTCCGCAATACGTTTGGCATAACGTTCTTCGCCATAATTCCAAAGCACACGCTGAATATCTTCTTTTCTGGCTTGATTGAGCCAAGTCGCTGCATCCATGCTTTGTTCTGGATTCATGCGCATATCTAAGGGTCCATCCTTTTTAAAACTAAAACCTCGCTTGGGTTTATCTAATTGGGGTGATGAAACACCTAAATCAAGAACAATTCCATTCACTTTTCCGTACCATCCACGATTCCGTATTACCCTTTCCAGATTCGCAAAAGTCTCATGGACGATAGCGAATCGTTGGTTTCGAAAAGGGCCTCCAACACCGGTTGCAATGGCCTCGGGATCTTTATCCATTGCCAGCAAACGGCCCTCCGGCCCAAGTCGCTGCAACAAACCGAGACTGTTTCCCCCTCTACCAAATGTCGCATCGACATAAATTCCATTTTGACGAATAGCGAGTCCTTCCATAACTTCATTAAATAAAACCGGTCGATGCGTCATTTTATAAAGAAATTGTTCTTAATTCTGGGGGCAGTTCCTCTTCTCTGGGAAGTTCTTCTGACAACCAATCCTCGCGCACCAACTCCCATTGCGATTCACCCCATAATTCAATTTTTTCCCTTGTCCTACCAGCATTACCATCTGTCCTAATCCCGCATACTCTCTCAAAAGTGGAGGCACTAAAATCCGGCCATGACGCTCCAACTCCACTTCAGTCACATGGCCCAAATCAATAGCCGTTGAATTCGCTGGCTTACCGGATGGTATCTGGGTAGACTCTCTATTTTTTTCTATTTTTTTCATTTTTCCCACTGAGGGTGGGGATAAATTAAAAGACAGCGTTCTTCTGTGTCTAGTGAAGCTTCGAAACATCAGAATGGTCTCACATTTATCCACATTATACCACTTTTTCCCACAACGCATCTAAATCTATAGCCCACTTTTTAAAAAATGGAGATAAGAGGCTGAGCGAGCCTCACAAGGGAGTTTCCGCAACGGTCTCTCTATCGAGTGAAAGAGGAGTTTGGCGTATCCTCCTCTACTCCAGATCCTCCTCTACTCCAGAAGAGGAGCTGGTGGTTTTTTTGAGAGAAAGATTAGGGAATAAAAAATGCTCAGAGACTTAATAGAGTACTTTACTGCTTTTAGTCTCGGAAATTATTGAATTGGAGAGGAACGCCAACATCTTGTTCGCGCAAGAAACTGATCACGGATTGCAAATCATCCCATTTTTTACCTGTAACACGTACTTTTTCGTCTTGGATAGCGGCTTGTACCTTTAGTTTTTGATCTTTAATGAGCTTAATGATTTTTTTTCTGCTGTTTGGTCAATCCCCCCCCCTATGAGAGTAACCACTTGTTGCGCCCTTTTGTGTTGGATCACGGGTTCTTCGAGTTTCATATGTCCCACATCGATTTGCCGTTTGGAAAATTTATTTTTGAATATATCAATCACTTGCTTAAGTTAAAAATCGGTTTCTGCTCGAAGAGTGATACTGTTCCTTTCATAGTTATAAGTTGCTCCTAATCCTTTAAAGTCAAATCGCGTGGTGACCTCTCGGCTAGCCTGATCTACCACTACCACATTGCTCACTTTATGTTTGTTCAGTTCAGAAAGAATAATCAAATGAAGGCATGACTTGACTCCAGCTCAGTGATTGAATGAGAATTTTACCATTAACTGCTTTTACCTAAAAATATTAGGTATTAAAAGAGCATTAAATAGTAAAAGGCTGTGTCTTTTTAATTTTTCTCGTGAGAAAATATAGAGGAATAATACAATAGCACTATAAATATAAATAAAAAATGGGAAATTAATGAGACTAATACTTTTTTACACCCTTAGAAAAAACTGCGGAAAAATTGGCTGAATTGACAATACATCGATTGGTAGAAGACCAGAAGAAAACGAATAGCGAATATGAAGAGTATCTAGCACGAATGACTTCAAGAATATTTCCCATTCGTACTTAATTTGTTAGCGGAGAAGGGGCAGTTCTTTGCCTCCTCAACCAGAATCATTAAACCCAATCCAGGATTACTTTTCCGGCTTTACCCGATAACATCACATCGAAAGCTTGTTGAAAGTCTTTCAAAGGAAATTCATGAGTAATCACAGGTGAAATATCAAGTCCACTTTGCAAAAGATTAATCATTTTATACCACGTTTCGAACATCCGTCGGCCATAAATCCCTTTTATTGTTAAACTCTTAAAAACCACTAAATTCCAATCGATAGCAAAAGGCGTGGGTGGAATTCCCAAAAAGGCAATTCGCCCCCCATTGTTCATAATGGTTAACATACTACGAAAAGCTTCTGCGTTACCCGACATTTCCAAACCAATATCAAAACCTTCTGTCATGCCTAGGTTTTCCATAACTTTCGTTAGCGACGTGCTCGTGGGGTTTACTGCTAAGGTCACTCCAATTTTTTCAGCCAACGCTAATCGGTATTCATTAACATCCGTAATGACTACATACCGGGCACCGACGTGACGCGCAATAGCCGCTGCCATTAAACCCACAGGTCCTGCTCCCGTAATGAGGACGTCTTCCCCTACTAAATCAAATTCCAACGCAGAATGTGCGGCATTACCAAAAGGATCTAAAATAGCTGCAGTATTATCGCTAATTTGTGGAAGAATTTTATAAGCATTGCGAGAGGGAATTACTAAATAATCCGCAAAAGCACCGGGACGATTAACCCCCACTCCAAGGGTATTGCGGCAGAGATGTCTTTTACCCGCGCGGCAATTGCGGCAATAACCGCAGGTGATATGCCCTTCTCCTGATACCCGGTCTCCAATATTAAATCCTTTTATATCCTGACCCATTTCAACAATTTCACCCACAAATTCATGGCCTACATGCATAGGAACCGGTATGGTTTTTTGCGCCCATTCATCCCATTTATAAATATGTAAATCAGTTCCGCAAATTGCCGTTTTTTTAATTTTAATTAATACTTCATCACGCTCAGGTTTAGGTGTAGGGACTTCTGACACCCAAATCCCAGGTTTTGATTTAAGTTTAGAAAGGGTTTTCATAAGTTTTAAACCGCTCCTATTTTTTTCCTACACGTTCAAACGCATTAATCGCTCGATCAAGCTGTTCTTTAATGTGAATCGCCGACATTTGAACACGAATGCGGCTTTACCAATTGGCACAACAGGATAGGAAAATCCAGTTACATAAATACCTTCTTTCAACAATTGATCGGCCATTTTCTTCGCTAATTGTGCATCACCAAGCATGACGGGAATAATAGGGTGATTGCCCGGAACTAATTGAAAGCCGAGCTTTTCCATATTCGAACGAAAATACTGACTATTCTCTTGTAATTGTTGGCGTAATCGTTGGCCTTCTGTTTTTAACAACTCAAGCACTTTTAACGAAGTGGCAACGATAACCGGTGCTACGGAATTAGAAAATAAATATGGTCGGGAGCGATTACGTAACCATTCGATAATTTCTTTGCGACCAGAAGTATAGCCGCCCGAAGCACCCCCTAATGCTTTTCCTAGCGTTCCCGTGAGAATATCAACTCGATTCGCCACTCCATAATATTCTGGCGTTCCACGCCCATTTTCACCAATGAAACCTACCGCGTGCGAATCATCCACCATCACAAATGAATTATATTTATCAGCTAACTCACAAATGGATTTTAAATCAGCGATAATACCGTCCATTGAAAAAACCCCATCAGTCGCGATTAATTTATAACGTGTGCCTTTTTCGTCAGCTTCCTTCAGTTTCGTTTCCAAGTCCTTCATGTCGTTATTTTTATAACGATAGCGTTGCGCTTTACATAATCGAATTCCGTCAATAATACTGGCGTGATTCAATTCGTCACTAATAATTCCATCTTCCGGTCCCAATAATGTTTCAAATAATCCTCCGTTTGCATCAAAGCAAGAAGAATAAAGAATCGTATCCTCCGTTCCTAAAAATTGACTGATGCTTTTTTCTAGTTCTTTGTGAATATTTTGCGTTCCACAAATAAACCGAACTGATGCCATGCCAAAACCATATCGTTCCAGCGCTTTCTGTCCTACCTTAACCAACTGCGAATGGTCCGCTAATCCTAAATAATTATTGGCACAAAAATTAAGAACATGTCCTGATCCCACATTAATCTTGGCATTTTGGGGGGAAGTGATAATCCGTTCTGCCTTGTAAAGCCCTGATTTTTTTAAGCTTTCAATATCGGTGCGCAACTGATCTAACATTTCCTGCATTTACGAATACCTCCAAAGGAAAATTATTTACTCTTGAACAAAACAAGTCCTTGATTTATATATTTTAATCTGGTTAGATAAGAAAAAATCCGTAACTTTAATTTAGAGATCCATAGCTTTGCGAAGAGTTTAAATACTTTTACCGATCACAAGAGAATTATGCTTCTTACTTAAGCTCGCTGCAATGGGACTTTTCTCCAATAATTATTAATGCAAAGTTATATTTTTTGATCCTTGCCACAATCAATGCCAACGAATGTCGACTAATAGGAATCCACGACTCCTAAAGCACAAACTACTAAATCATCACCTGCTCACTACTACAGTAGAAAAAAGAATGTTTGACCCTCATCTCTCCTTCTTATACTCTGATATAGTAATATCCACCAACCGAAAAGGACTCGATGCCTACAGGTACTTAGAACTTAAAGGCCATCGTTTTTTCCTCTTCAGTCTAAAAAGAAATCAATAGCCTCATATATTCCATGTTGAATATGGAGACAAAGTATCTAAATTACAGTTAAATCCGATAAACTTGGCTAGTTCATCCGGTTTGAGAAGTTATAAATTAACTAAAATTAGGGCAATCGTTATAGAATACAGTGAAAACTTTTTAGAAAAGTATGAATACCTTGGCCGTTAAATTTGATGATCATCCTATTGACGTGTCTTTCACACAAACTTCATTACATTACAAAAATAATCACCACCATTTCGAGCGTGGAGAAACTAGTGTGAAGTGCAAGTTTTTAACTAAGCCATCAATTAACTAAGCCATCAAGTAAAAAGAAGTTCTCTTTTCTCTATTTTCTTAATTGACTGACTCTATCGAGCTCCTTCGGATTCCTTTTCTTTTGCTCTTTCCACGTTCTTGGGGCAGGTAACCATGAGTGCGTTGAGCCTGTGGAACGGATCTGTGCTATGATGAAGCTTCTTTGGGGCTCAATTTCGCTCAAGGTTTTTGATGTTCCTTTCGTTTCCCTTTCTTCATCATCGTTTTTTCTTCTTCCATTAAGCGAACTTTTTTGCGAGGATTCTCTAACTCCTGGTCTCCTTCCTTTGAAGTTTTTTGGATTAGATGGATTAGGGCAAGCGAATTTCGCAAGGATACATTTTCTTTTTCAAGTTGTTGCACTTTTTCCTTTTGATCTCTTATTTTTTGCAACGAGTTTTCTTTTTCTAATTCTTGCCGCTTAACTTAATTCAGATGAAAGAATGGAGCAGTACTTTTCCAAAAATCCCACATCAATAAAATTTTCGTTTAGCAGAGAAATTACGCAGCTTTTATAATCTACTACGTCTTCGTCTAAAGGCAAATTTTTTAACAAAAAATTAATTGGATTTTCATCGAAGGGTACTGCCTCAGAAAGCTTCAGAAAATCATTGGATAAAAAATCCTCCTCAGACCAAGGAAGATATTTTATTACTTCTGCTACAAAAGGGTCTTCCTCGCTACGCTACAAAGGGTTCTCACGAATAGGTAATCATTCTTCTCCGCAAGTACAGCTCTACCTTCTTGGGAGCAACTTTCCAAATTTCTTTCTCAAACCCTAAACCGCGCTTGTAGTCGTAACGCCTGCAGAATACTGCTGAAGAAAAAACTTGTGGTACGCCCCAACTTCTCCACGTCGCTCATCATCACAGTCATTTGTTCTTTATCTTTATCAGTTACCCTTGACTAAAGAAATTCAACTGTTTCTAAGCGACCAGCCTCATGCGGTTTCCAGAAGGCCAAATAATTTTCATAAATTAAAAATTCTCGTTGCTTTTCTTTTGACACGGAATCCCAGAGGGATTCAACCACACTAATGCTATTAGCATGGCAAGCTTTTCAAAAAAAAGTTGATGTGAATACGGTCTCTCTGAGTTCAGGAGCTAGTGAAACAAGTTTTGCACAACCTTGAACTCGATCGTTGATGAAAACGCAGCTGAGAGCATCCTCCAAGCGGGGATGGTATATTAATTCAGGGTATCCGTTCCACAACAAGCGAATAGCGCCCAGTATACTCCACTGACAAGAAAACGCGAAGGGCACTATTGGATTGTTGAGGGAAACCGTAATTCTTAGGAGGTCTCCCCCTCCATTAGAATATTCATTTTTACTAAATAGGAACCCAGTCGGCCGCCGTATTGTCTCCAACTTTCGGAAACAGACCTTGCTTCCCGCGCTACATCAGCTGCTTCGTTTAGGCGGCCTCACGCACAAAGCAACACATATTTATTCTGATATTGACGCCCCAATTCTTTTACCTCCTTCGCACCACGCAGAAATAGTATCCTTTATCTTTTTTGCTTTTCCTTAGAAAAGTCGGAGGGCAAAGAGATTAATTTGCCCTCAAACGGGATCTTAATCGCAGGATCCGCAGGACGGCGGGACGTACTGCAGTTTTAAATCACAGAACTCATTGTTCAGAAGGGATAGTAAAATTAAGACGGCCGTTTCTTTTAGTGCTTATTCAGCTAGCGATTCTAGCTGACTCATTTGTATTTCCCGTTCGCGCATTACTCGATTCTTCATTGTGC
>NZ_NIQB01000081.1:0-1258 GCF_018687865.1 Coxiella-like endosymbiont of Rhipicephalus sanguineus
ATCACTAATTGTGCGGGATTATCATCCCATAAATAATATCGATGCGCTCTCCTCCCATTCATCCTCTTCTTCGTTTTTCGTCCGCCTCGTGATTCTTTACGCGCCCCTTTTTAGGGCTCCTTTGCTTTCAGCGGGTTTCTTTTTAACTTCTGGCTTGGCCGTAGATTCAGGAGCTACTTGTGGTTCCACAGCACTTGCTACTTCTCCTTCCTCAGTTCTTTTTTGTTTCTGATAAGGCTGCTTTAGAGATAGTAGCAGGAGCTCCTGGGATACTTCTTTTTCGAATGTTTCTACGGGTCTTACATATGCACGCTTAGAGCGTATTTCTACATTAACGCTCTTCTTTCCCGATTTGACAACGCTCAGTTTCTTACGCTTTAAAATAATTTTTGAACGTTTTTTATCCGATGGTGAGCTACCAGCAGTTTTTAAATGCAGAAGCAATTTTCGTTTTTGGTCATCAGTAACGGTTTGATCGACGTGAGAGATCGCAACGCCTGCCTCTTTTAGTTGCTCCAAAAGACGTTCGGGTGTTGTCCGCACTAAGTCGGCCAATTGTTTGACACTCATATCAGCCATAATTTATTAACTCTTAACTTATTCTTCCGCAAACCAGTGAGCCCTCGCCGCCATAATTAATTTAGCAGCAGAGTCCTCATCAATATCAATAATCTCTTTTAAATCGTCCACTGATTTTTCCGCCAAATCTTCTCGAGTTGTTACTTCATGAGACAAGAGCTGACAGGCTAAATCTTTCGTCATACCTTCGACTGTCAATAAATCTTCTAGGGAATCTTTTCCTCCTAATCCTTCTTGATTGGCAATTTCTTGCGTGAGTAAAACGTCGCTCGCACGGCGTTGTAATTCGCTTACGATCTCATCATCAAACCCTTCAACATTTTGAAGTTCCTCTTTTGGAACATAAGCTACTTCTTCTAAGCTAGTAAAACCTTCTTGGACTAAGGCATCCGCGACCTCTTCATCAACATCTAATTTTTCCATGAAAATAGATTTAACATTGCTGGCTTCTTTTTCATGTTTTTGCGCCATCTCGGTTTCACTCATGACATTAAGCGTCCAACTGGTTAATTCGCTGGCCAAACGAACATTTTGCCCACTGCGCCCAATCGCTTGAGATAATTGTTCTTCGGGAACTGCAAGGTCCATGGTATGAGAATCTTCATCGACTACGATGGATGTAACTTCTGCCGGAGCCATGGCATTAATCACTAATTGTGCGGGATTATCATCCCATAAA
>NZ_NIQB01000082.1:0-47839 GCF_018687865.1 Coxiella-like endosymbiont of Rhipicephalus sanguineus
TCGATGATGTGGAAGAATTAGCGATAATCTGCCTTCACCTTGGAATAACGTTGTAACCTTGTCTGTGAAGCAAGTTTATCCACTCATTCTACGTTCTTGACGGTCCAGCATTCGGTAACTTAATCCTTTTAGGATTATATGCGACCAGGCAATTCGCTTAACCCCTAGAAAATCTCAAAAATTATGCGAGCGATTTTTAAAATCTGGTAATAGGGGCGCAAGCCGATAGCTCCAATTGAAGCATTATTTATTGATAATGCTCGGCGAGCTCACTACTTTGAATTAACCGTGCATTCAGCTTACCACTCCGTTGAAGTTGCCATGCTCGAGTCGCGTATACACGCTGGCGGATGGAAAGACTCAGCTCATTCACTTCAGAGGAGGAAAATAACCATTCCGTTGGCAACGAATGCGATCTAACAGTGGAAGTGAAAGATACGATTGGTACTTCTGTACTTTCTGGCTGGTACACCGACATCCTCCTTTCGGATCTCCGATTGGATCTCCGAAGTAACCACAAGGACAGGGATTAATTGCCGCTACTAATTGAAAGTTAGAGGAAAATTCCACTTGATAACTGGTACGCGAAATACATAGTTGTTCTCTCTTAAGGGTTTGCGCAAAGATTCTAAAACTGATCGAGAAAATTCGGGTAGTTCATCCAAAAATAAAATTCCATGGTGAGCAAAGGTTATCTCACCCAGTTGCAGGGGTAAACTACCCCCTATCATTGTGATACTTGAAGTTAAATGGTGGGGAAGCTCGGAAGGGTCGTTGCCGCCAACACCTAAAATCAAAACCCTTCTTGCTCAGAGAATAAACCGTAGCAATTTCCAGAGCCTCATCCACGGTCAAAGAGAGTAAAATACCCTCTAATCGCCGCGCCAGAATGGTTTTATCCTGTCCCAGGGGGGGGGAACCCCATAAACAAAATATTATGGCGGCCGGGCAAGCCGTAATTTCTAAAGCACGCTTTCTTCCCAGCTGACCCTTCACATCGCTAAGACCATGATAAACTGAACTTTATGTCTCTTCTTTCAAAGTAAGAAGAGGTAGTCGATTTTCTTTTCGTAAATGCACACAAACGTCAAGTAAGTGATGGGCAATGAAAACTTTACCTATGGCACTTAACGATACTTTATCGGTATTCATGGCAGTAATTATTAAACTTCGGCCAGCTTTTGCCGTGGAGATCGCGAAGGGTAAGCCCCCGCGAATAGTACGAAGTTCAGCGAATAAAGTGAATTTGCCTGAAAATTGCTAATTATTTAACTAATCTTGAGGAATTCGATTGGAGGCCGCTAAAATTTCCAATGCGATGGCTAAGTCAAATCTCCAACCCTCTCGAGGTAGATCCGCAGGCGCAAGGTTTATACAGTAATCTGCTGAATAGGAAATTCTAATCGGCTGTTGATAATTGCACTACGAACGCGGTGGCGGCTTTCTTTGACAGCCGTTTCCAGTAATCCGACAATGGAAAAGCTTGGCATTCTATTTAGATAAGTGAACTTCGACAGCCACCGGAGGAGCGTCAATGCCGGTGCTAGCTCGGCTATGCACTATAGCAAGAGACATGAAGAATACTATCTTTGGTGTCTTTCCAGCTCGTTTAGCTTTTCTTCAAGCGCCTGTAATTTTGCCCGGGTCCGAGCTAACACCTTCATTTGGATATCAAATTCTTCTCGGGTTACCAAATCAAGTTTACTAAGCGATTGTTGTAAAATGCTTTTAAAATTTCTCTCTAAATCTTTAGGCAAGTTTTTAATGCCAGATGGTATCGATCCTAAGAGATAGGTGACAATATCATTGATGTTTTTTGGATCAAACATAAGCGATTCCTTTTTATTTTAAAATATTATATCATCCCATTAAAATCTCGTGAGTACCGAATAAAATAATCTAATTACTATGATCAAAATACAATACAGTAAATTTACTTAGCTTATTCACCAATCCACCCCCCCAAAAAAATAGGTTATACTTCGTTTCTATAATTATCGATGCCATACTCCAAGAGCTATATAGGTAAAACTCCCTATTGTTCGCCTTCAACGTATTGGTAAAACTCTCTCCTGCGAACTTTATGGTAAATGCAAATTTTTAAATCACGGCAGGTTTGTCAAAGATCGTATCGGTATTCCAATGATTGAACAAGCTTAAAAAGAAGAAAAAATTAAGCCGGGCGATACTTTAATTGAAGTGACGTCCAGCAATATACCGAAATTGGTATCGCACTGGCCGGAGCCGTGAAAGATTATAAAGTTATAATTACGATGCCAGAAAAAATCGATGCCAGAAAAAATGAGCCATGAAAAGCAAGTTATTTTAGAAGCCTTAGGGGCTAAAATATATCGCACGCCCACAGAAGCGGCTTTTGACAATCCTGAAAGTCATATTTCACTGGTCAAACGATTAAACGAAGAAATTCCTAATTCTTTTATTTTGGACCAAATATAGCAACTCGGAAAACCCTGATATTCATTATCAAACCATTGCACAAGAAATTCTCGATGAGATGGGCGATAATCTCGCAATGGTGGTGATGGGGATTGGAAACGGCGGTACTATTACGGGCATTGCTAGAAAATTAAAAGAAAGGAATTTCTCTATGAAAATTATCGGAGTCGATCCCATCGGGTCAATTATAGACGGGGGAGATGAAATAAAATCCTATATTAGTTGAAGGAATTGGTTATGATTTTTCCGGAGGTATTGGATAATAATTTTGTCAATAAATATATTAAAATAAATGATAAAGATTCTTTCTTAATGGCCCGACGACGCTTAATTCGTGAAGAAGGATTACTTGTTGTTGGTTCTTGAGGCTCTGCCGTATGGGCCGCCCTTTAAGTGGTGCAACGTTTAAAAGAAAGCGATCGTTTCCTGGTTCTTTTAGCCGATTTCATCCGTAATTATTTAACTAAATTTTTTTAATGATGCCTGAATGAAAGTACAAGGATTTTTGTAGTCAAAAAATTATATCTATTAATAAAAAATCTGATATTGCCACGCGAGTTATTCACGCTAGTCAAGAGCCTGATCCTACTACCGGAGCGGTAATGATGCCTGTCTATCTGACACTGACTTATGCCCCAAAAGTCCCAGACAGCATCAGGGTTACGAATATTCCTGCAGCCAAAATCCAATGCGTTTTGCTTATGAACGTTATGTTGCTGATTTAGAATCGGGGCAATGCGGATTTGCATCCGCTTCTGGAATGGCTGCTACGGCGACCATTCTAGAACTCTTGCAAACCGGCGATCATGTGATTGTGATGAACGATGTCTATGGCGGCTCGTATCGTTTATTTGAAAATGTCCCCAATCGATCAGCTGAACTTTCCTTTTCGTTTGTTGATTTTACAGATGAAAATAAAGTATGCGCAGCAATCACCGCAAAAATAAAAATGCTCTGGCTGGAGTCGACCAGCAATCCTCTATTATCAAAGATAGTTGATTTAAAAAAAATCGTCGCTATCGCCAAAGAAAAAAATATTTTAGCTGTGGCTGACAATACATTCGCCACACTAATTATCCAACGACCTTTGGAGTTGAGTTTTGATATTGTTACTTACTCTGCTAACAAATCCAAATATTTAAATGGTCATTCGGATATTGTTGGTGGCATTTGCGGTTGTGGGTGACAATAAAGCGCTCGCTGACCAATTAAAATATTTAGAAAATGTGATCTGTTCCATTGCAGCTCCTTTTGATAGTTTTTTAGTGCTGCTTGATAGTTTTTTAGTTCTGCGTGGCTTAAAAAACCTTAGCTATTAGAATAGAACTTCATTGTGAAAATGTTTTTCAATTTGCTGAATGGCTGGAAAAATACCCGAGAGTTAATCACGTGTATTACCTCGGTTTACACTATTCACCCCCAATATATCCTGGCTAAAAAACAAATACATTATTTTGGTGACATGATTTCCCTAGAGTTAAAAGCCGATTTTGCTTGCCACAAAAAATGTTAGAACGCTGTCGATTATGTTAGTCTAGCTAAAAGCTTAGGAGGCGTCGAAAGCCTCATTGAACACCCCACTATCATGACTCACACGAGCATTCCTCAATCTGAACGAGAAAAAGTCGGGATTACCGACAGTTTTATTCGATTCGTCGGAATCTAAAATTGGATGGATCTTCGTGAAGATCTCGCAACCGATCTTTAATAATAACCTTTATTAGCAAAGCAAAATCCAGGTTATTTTATTTTTTACTTTTTATCTTTCTTTGTGGATGGTGAGGGTGTTGAACTGGACTGCAACACTTGCGAAGGACCTAGGATAATCACAGGCTGGATTACAGCCGGCTCAAAGCCTAACAGATCCTCACTTAAAGGCTCACTTAAAGGGTCCATCAATTGATTCATTTCTCGCATTTGTTCCACCATCAAATGGTTTACCCGCCAAAAAGTTTGTTGCATGTAACGTGCTTCTTCTGCTCGTTGTTTCTCGATACGCTGATACAATTTTTTTGCTTCTTCATCTGATAATTTTTTTCCGTTTTTGTAAGCCATTACGTTTATAACTGGCTTCCATTTATAATTATGCTCAGTACGAATAAACATCGTTTGAATATCGGGTTGGTAATAACTTTCAAACACCTTACGATATTGTTCGCGATTTATCCATCCTACTTTCCCATTGCGGAGGTCACCTACTTTAATCCAATCTTTCTTTTGATAAATAGGTATTAACTCGTCGTCGGGTGAGACTTTCTGTAATACAGTTGATTTCAATTCAGGGGATTGATAAAGATTAATGAACTCGCTCTTTTTCAAGTTCGCTGAGCATTGTTGTTGTAAAACTGCATAAGACACATCTAAAATAGACAAGCAGAAGGAAAGCCCTAGAGTAATGATTAATTTTCGCATTTTTTCTCCTTCATTTATCGTAATTATTACGCAGACTATTATAACGTTTTCTTTCCTTAATTAAAAAGAGTTAACTTAGGAGGGCTAACCTAATTTAAGCGTAGTCAATCCATAGATCTGCTGCATCGGCAACTTTGTCGGCATTTGTAAATACATTCGAGCTATTTCAAAAACGAAATTCATGTTATGACGCTTTACCAACACCATGACATCCAAATTTAATTCAGTTATATCAAAATAAATATCCTACCCAACGGCGTAATTGGCTAAATAACTAAATAAAGATTCTGAAATTAAAGATTCTGAAATTGTTTCTTCATTTACAAATAAAAACCCTATTTTATATCCTTTCTGGCAGCGCCGGCAGCGCCGAATAACACCGTAACCCTTCAATAGGTTATCGCTTACATAACCTACAACCAGTGCATCCACTTGACTAATCCAAGCTAACAAAAATGCAGGACGCATTACCAGAAAATGCAAGCTATTATAGTGAAATACCTGTGCCAAAGGCAGGCGAGTTAAAAAATATTTTTTCTGGCTGAAATTTCTTCATTTTTTCACCCACACCATGAAATCGCAGATTACGATGTGAATATTTAATCCATTCTTAGCATAGGCTGCCTGCATTTCCACCACACCGTTCAATCCAGCATTGCGCGAACCAATATAATCTAATCTCTTTTTTAGTCATGGCTAAATTGCAATCGCGATCACGAAATTCCTTTTTAATAATTAACAACCTAAAAAAGAAAAATTTTCCTCATAAATAACACTGAAAGCCACCGCCACTGGTTCGTCATTACATTTTCCAATAAATAATCCTGTTGGATTAGCTCTATAAAAAATCTCTGCATCGTGAATTCCGAGATTCCAGCCCTAGCACCAGCCCACTCAATAGCAATTTGAGCTTCAGAAGACATCATGGAACAAATCTAAAAATTATTTTTCATACAGATGTTGCTCACACCAATGTTTTGAAATTTCATAACGAGTAGTAACCCAAATATCTTTAAAAGAAGCCAAATAATCTAAAAATTTCGTAATCGCTTGTATTCGACCCAGTCGGCCTGAAATACAAAAATGTAAGGCAACTGTCATCAATTTTAGTTTTGTTTTTCGTTCTCATGGATTTTTTTATAGGCCATTCCAAAAGCCCACAGAGTAACAGGAATTTTATAATCATTGAACAAACGAAATAATCGCCAAATACCACAGCAAGACCCGTATTCGAAAATCAATTCACTGAAAGGATGCCGATCCGCCTTTCAAATTTCCAAGTTGTCAATTTCTGTTAGAAAATTTTCAGACTGAGGATCACCATTGAGGACAATTTAATTTAGCTCTTTTTTCATAATTGATAAATTAACGGCTACTCGAGCTTGATTAGGCCAATGCTCGTTGGGAGGATTTTTCCCCTAACCAATATAATTTAAAGGTAGATATGTCATTGCTCTCCTCGAGCTCTTCAGAATATAGCACGGCTCTGAAAGGAGGTTTAAATTGGCAGCCTCATTATTAGCCAAGACCCCCCGCACTCGAATAAAATATCAGTGCAATTTTCTTAAAATTTTATTACCATGACCACTTCATTTCAATTAGGGATTTTAGCATGACGCACACAACCTTATTTACTTCAGAATCTGTCTCGGAAGGCCACCCAGACAAAATAGCCGACCAAATTTCTGACGCTGTTTTAGATGCACTCATTGGTCAAGATCCCCGTTCTCGCGTAGCCTGTGAAGCCGTAGTGAAATCCGGCATGGTTTTTGTCGCGGGAGAAATCACTACCAGTGCTTGGGCTGATATAGAACAAATTGCTCGTAATACCGTCTTAGAGATTGGTTACAATGACCCTCATATTGGTTTCGATGGAGAGACTTGCTCCGTGCTTTCGGCCATTGGCAAACAATCGCCGGATATCGTAATGGGTGTTGATGGACGCGAAGATCGAGAATTAGGGCTGGTGATCAAGGTTTGATGTTTGGATATGCTTCGAGAGAAACCGAAGTACTTATGCCTGCCCCAATTACCTATGCTCATCGCCTTGTTCGTCGACAAGCAGAGTTGCGTAAAGAAGGCATTTTTTCCTGGTTACGTCCGGATGCTAAATCGCAAGTTACGCTCCGTTACGAAAATGGCCTTCCTGTAGTAGTAGATTGCATTGTGCTTTCCACACAACATAGTCCGCATATTATTCAAAAAGATTTACGAGAAGCCGTGATTGAGGAAATCATTAAGCCTGTTATTCCTCGGACTTGGATTACAAAGGAAACTCGATTTTTAGTAAACCCTACTGGGCAGTTCGTTATTGGTGGACCGGTTGGCGATTGTGGATTAACGGGACGAAAAATCATCGTTGATACCTATGGAGGAATGGCTCGTCACGGAGGGGGCTGTTTTTCAGGAAAAGATCCTTCTAAAGTAGACCGTTCGGCTGCTTATGCCGCTCGTTACGTTGCTAAGAACGTAGTAGCTGCCGGAGTCGCGGATCGCTGTGAAATCCAAGTTTCTTACGCCATAGGTATTGCTGAGCCTACTTCAATTAACGTTGAAACCTTCGGAACCGCCAAGATTGATGAGGTACGTATTCAACAATTAATTATGGAATTTTTTGATCTTCGTCCGGGACGAATTATCGAAGATCTTCGATTGCTCCGACCTATATACAAAGCTACTGCTACCTATGGCCATTTTGGTCGGGAAGAGCCAGAATTTACGTGGGAGCGAACTGATAAAGCGGAAGTGCTTCGCGAGGCTGCGGGTTTAACTTTCAACCACCACCCAACATCCTTAAAATAGCAAAATAGCGAGTATTAAAAATAGAAATGACAATGACTCAAGATTTTCGAATTGCTGACAGTAAATTAGCAGATTGGGGTCGAAAGGAAATCGACATTGCCAAAACGGAAATGCCTGGATTGATGGCCTTATGTCAAAAATATAAAAAAAGTCAGCCCTTGAAAGGCGCTCGCATTGCGGGCTGTATCCATATGACGATCCAAACAGCTGTTTTGATCGAAACTTTAATTGAGCTTGGTGCTGAAGTTCGATGGTCTTCCTGCAATATTTTTTCCACCCAAGATCATGCAGCTGCCGCGATTGCGGAAAGAGGTATTCCGGTTTTTGCTTGGAAGGGAGAAACTGAGGAAGAATACTGGGAATGCATCGCTTCTACTTTAGAAGGTCCTAACGGCTGGCAGCCTAATATGCTATTGGATGATGGTGGAGACTTAACCGCTTACCTTCTGGAAAAACATCCAGAATTAGGCGAAAATATTCACGGTGTATCCGAAGAAACGACCACCGGAGTTCATCGTCTTTATAGGATGATCAGAGATGGAACTTTGAGATTCTCCGCTATCAATGTAAACAATTCAGTAACGAAATCAAAATTTGACAACCTTTATGGATGTCGCGAATCGCTTATCGATTCTATTAAGCAGGCAACGGATGTGATGATTGCAGGAAAACGTGTCGTCATCTGCGGATATGGGGATGTAGGTAAAGGTTGTGCACAGTCCCTTCGTGCCTACGGCGCCACGGTATATATTACCGAAATTGACCCTATTTGCGCTCTACAGGCCTCCATGGAAGGTTATCGAGTTGTGACCATGGAAGAAATGGCTCCGATCGCTGATATTTTTGTTACTGCAACGGGCAATACTGACATTATCACCCACGAACACATGACTCAAATGAAAAATCAGACCATTGTTTGCAATATTGGCCATTTTGATAAAGAAATTGACGTCGATTCTTTAAAAAAATACGAATGGATCAACATTAAACCCCAAGTCGATCAAGTTATTTTCCCTAACGGAAAACGACTGACGGTCCTGGCAAAAGGCCGTTTAGTTAATCTTGGCTGCGCGACAGGCCACCCCAGCTTTGTTATGTCGACTTCCTTCACCAATCAAGTATTGGCGCAGATAGAATTATGGCAACATCCAGAAAAATATCCCCTGGGCATATACGTATTACCTAAACACCTAGATGAAGAAGTGGCACGTCTTCATTTACAACAAGTCGGCGCCAAATTAACGGAATTAACCGAGAAACAAGCCGCCTATATCGGGATCGATCGCAAAGGACCATTTAAGTTGGATCACTATCGATATTAATCTTGCATCGTCTCTACGCAACAACACAAATTAAAACAATTATTTTCATAAATTAACGAATTAATAGTCTCTCCTTACAGTATTTATATAGTAATCGAAAAAATCATGCGAGAGATGGAAATTTTTTTTCACCCCACCAATTGGAGCTTGTTATATTATGATCCCGAGGCTGATGAACTCTTCTTTGTTTATGCAAAAAGACTGGATAAAAAACCTCATTCGAGAAATACGGCTAAAAAGAGGGAAGGCATTGCTGGCACCGTGGCAAAGACAAGAAAACCTCTCTTTATTCAAGACTGTCAAAATGATTCGCGTTTTAGACAAACAAAAAACTTGCTCGCTTTGCCCGTTCCCATTCAATACAAAGATATGTTATTTGGTATATTAAAATTGGTTAATTTAGAAAAAATTCTTAATTCTAGTGAAGAAGACTGTTTTTTATTCGAAATAACTGCTAATTTTTCAGCTGTGGCGCTTAGTTAGCGCTACCTTGTTTGAATATACTAAATCTCTTTCTTATCTTGATCCTCTCACGGGAATTTATAATCGTGTCAAGTTAGCAGAAGTTTTAAAGAAATGGAAAGAAAATTCCATTCAATATACTAAAAAAACAGTAAGTATTTTTTTATTAGATCTAAATCAGTTCAAAACAATTAACGATAAATATGGCCATCGAAAAGGAGATGAAGTATTAAAAGAAACTTGCAAATCATTCGTTCACAGTCTCGAGCAAGAGATTTATTTTTTCGCATCAGTGATGACGAATTCCTTTACCTTGTTCTGCACGACTCTAACCGTGAGGACACGAATATTGGGCAACCCATTGCGGACACCCAATTAGAAATTATTTCTCGCAAACTTGAACCTAAGCAAGGGCGGATTTTCTATTGGTTATGCGACAGGTTTATTAAAAGCTATTAATGAACTTATTCAAGAAGCGGATAAGGCTATGTACTAAAACAAAGAACGACGCAAGAATCTATACGCGTTTTTAGCTGAGTTCTAAGCTTCTAAAGAGAATTTCTCACTAATTCATTTAAAATCAAATAATTATACACCTTTTAGCTTAAATTTATGCTATAGTTTAGAGAGTAGATCTAACGGAATGGAGAAAGGATAAAGAAATAAGATATTCAAATAATTGAACCAAATTTATGACTACCTATAAGAAATCCAGCCTAACTCAGGACGTCCGATAAGGATTAAAGTTAAAGGATTATCAAAAGGATTATCAAGAAGACATGATCAATTCCCCCCCCCCCCCCACGACCCCAATGTTCATATCTCACCCTTAGATGAGGCGGGGTAAAAGCAGCAAACCTCTTTTCTACGAGAGGAAAATCCGAAGAGGGAGTAGATACTGGGGAAACAACGATTTAAGCTGAGGAACTATCAGCTCTAGAAAGCGATTAGAATCCCCTGTAGTTCGTGAAGAGGGTACCACCGGAGAAAGATTACGGACAAAACTAAAGCTATTGAGGAAAAAGCTGGAGATGAGTCTCAAGAAGAAGCTAAAGAGACTGAATAGAAAGAAAAAGTTAAAGACGAAGAAGAGCGTAAAGACACCAAAAAGGCTAGTAAAAAAGAAAAAGCTGAAAACAAAGTTCAAGGTAAAGAACCAAACAAGCTAAAAATGATTAGCCGGCTGCGCATCCCAGAAGGGATGGCAGCTAAGGGCCTAGCATTGACTATCATTCTAGTGAGGGCAAGCGCTGTAACAGAAACCTCCGTCGATACTGACCAAAATCATACGGCTCAAGCTCATCCTCAGGACATTCTTTCAACCCTCTGTCTTCAAGAAAGGGAATGATTTACTATTTGTAAGAAGACAGTAAAAAAAGCGTACCATGGAATGGAATTTATCATTCAAAATGAATTTCATGAAAGACCGCTACTAAACTTGTGGCGTGATTATTTTAGTATTGTTCAAAAATTATGGAAGCTTCTCGCCCAATGGGGCACATCATCCACATTATGGCTTGCATTACTATTACCTAGTTTTTATACATTAACTTTATCCCATATGATTGAATTATTCCTCATCATTCGACCTTGATACTTACATTTTTAATGATCCGCCGAATTACCGCCATTACCATACTTCTTTTTTCTATTGCAGAGTATTTCTATTAATTGAACTAGTGTACGTTTTGCATATTTCACCAATCGTGATATTTTCTATCACCTTTTAAATTGTAAAGCTCGAAGAATTTCAAAAAGAAGGATGAAATTGTTTATATTAAAGATTATTACCTTAATTAAGGTATTGATAACTTTATTCGATTTACTTTTTGTCCTTTTATTTCTTGGACTGATTGCCTATATCAGTAGCTATTTACTCTTTATTACAATAGCAATAATTGCATTTTTATTTTTTTTACTTCAGGGCAATTAAAGGATTTAGAAATTCATGTTGAAATTAAACATGCCAAATATAACCAGCTCTAGAGTTTTTTAACTAACATTTTTTTAGGCACTAAAACATTAAAAGCTATAGTTTCAGAATCTCTGATATTACGGAGATACAAACTACTTCTTAAAAAAAATTAAAAGAAATTCAATCGATTCATAAAGCTTCCACTTGAGTTTAAGGAACCGCACACTTCATCCAATATAGCACATCAGGACTTCTCATTTTGGCTAGGGGTGGAATGCTTCTGGAAGGCAATTTAAGTCTAAGTGCTCTAGCAGCCACTGTTTTTTTGACCGAACGAGCCATCTAACCGGTTCAACGAATATTAGTTTTATGGCAATAATATGAATTAATTCCAGTGGCGAAGAAATCAATAGAATCTTTGCAATCATTCCCATCAGAAAAATCGAAAGAAATCTCTAATTCTCAGCCGTTAGAAATAAAAGGAGATATCCTTTTAAAAAATGTTTCCTTCTAATATGAAAAAAGATAAACAAATTTTAAGAGATATTAATTTTCATCTAGCACCAGGTGAAATCATAAGCATCACTGGATAAAATTTTAGTAGCAAAACGACATTACTTAAACTTATTCTAGGACTTTATCAACCAACCAAAGGTGAGATTCTCATCGACGTGAGAAATATAGAGGATCACAACAATAAAATAAAATTAAGAGAAAAAATTGCCTTCTTATCAGATCAAGAAAAATCATTTCGTGGAACAATTCTAGAAAATCTTACATTATTCTGTAGCCAATTTAAATGAACAATTTCTTCCTTGTCTATTTATCACTTCAGATCAAATTCTTCATATTTTATTCAAACGCGAAGATAAGAACTATGTTACTTTTTCAGCATAAAACATTCATAAGATAACCTTCCTCTTACCAAAAAATAGAGTATTTTTTTACTTTCGTCAGCTTACGAAGAAAGAATATGAAGTCGAATAACAACAACCTACTTCTTAGCTATTTGGTTTTAAAAGATTTAAATAAAATTAACACAATTATTTATCATTAACTTGTCAAGCGGAATTTTTTACCTTAGCCATATCACTTTATATCCTGGTTGTCTATAATGAGATAGTTCGTGCTTTATCTAACAAAATTCTATGGGGCTTTGGTGAAGGCATCCTCATCGCTCTTGTTGGAATTATATTATTTAAAAAGCTTTAAGGTAGCCTTTCAAACAATATTGGCAAACAATTAGATGTAACGACAGGAAGAGAAATATTAGAAAAAAATTTTATTTTTACCACTTTCCTATTTAAAAAAAATCGATTGATTCTCAGATTGAGAAAGTTAAATATTATGGTTCCTTACAAAATATAGTTACAGGAAAATTGATAAATATTATTTTGACATACCTGTTTCTATTTTATTCTTAGTAATAATTGCATTTCTATCTAGAATACTGGCTTTAACTCAAATTATTACCGTGACACTATTTTTATTATTTAGTCTATTGTTTTATAAACTCATTGTTCAATATATTAAACGCCCATCTCATATTAATTCAGAAAAAATTATTTCCTGCTCAAATCATCAGAAAAAATGGACGTCCTAAAATATACCAACACAACTCCCATTTGGGAAATCTGTTATCAAATTATTATCAGAGATGGTGTTTTTAGCTTATCACTTAGAACTTTTCATAATGCAATTACTGAATTATCGGAATTCACTGTGTTCACAGTGGAATTCTTAGTTATCAGTTTTAGTATAATAAAATTGTTCTCTGGCATCCTAACAATAGGTGCATTAATTACACTAATGATATTAAATTTTCGAATTTTAGCTTCTTTTCATACTACATTTATCTCTATTATTTAAATTGTATAAATACAGTTTAGCATTAACCAGTTGTCGGAACTCATTAAAATGCCTCATGAAACTGAACTTTATCATTGAGAACTTGTATTAGACATATTCTTAGCTAGATTCATTTCTCTAATGTCACTTTCTATTATTTACCTCAAGTAAATAAGCCGTTTTTTAATCTCTCTTTCAACTTGCCTGAGCGAACAACTACCGCCATCACAGGCCCTTCTGGCTCCGGCAAATCAAGCTTGATAAAATTGATATTAGGTCTCTATGCTCCACAAGCAGGAATGATTTAAATCGACAGTAATAATGTAAGGCAAACTAATTTATTAGAACTATGGCAACAAATCGGCTATGTTGTAGAAGACAAAAAATTCTTTTATAACAAAATAGAACAGAATCTGCGTTTAACAACCTCCTTAGCTACAGATAGTGAAATTCTCAGTGTACTAGAGATAGTAAATCTTACTGAAGAAATAAATGCTATACCTAACAGATTGAAAACTATAATCCGTGATAAATACTAAAATATTATTAGCTCCAGTGTGCAAAATCAACTTTCCCTAGAATGAGCATTATTGTCAAATTCAGCTATTCTTCTTTTAGACTAACTCAGTGCCGCACTTAATAAGCGAAATGATTAAATACTTATGATGCTCATGAAAAAATACTATCAGAAGAAGACAGTTGTCCTAGTAATAGTTCACCCCTTCCATATGCAGCTGATAAATTACATTATTGTTCTTGAACAGATTAAATTTTCTCAAGAAAAAAACCTTCGGAAATTATTCTGAAAATAATGATTGAAGTTAAATGAAGGAACGGTAACTATCGTATTTACCTAAAAAAATTTACATTGAATTCATTCAAGTACAAAGATTAATTTTTTCACTTGTTACTATCATCTGTGAACTTCTTTTAGTTCTTCTTATTTGGGCCTAATTTGTATAACTTTAAGATTATCTTTGATAGTAAGAGAAATTACCTCTGTGGAGTGGATTATTGTTGTCGAATACCTTTAAGGTGGTGTTGTTTATAAACTATTAGTCGACAAAGGCACTTGCGTAAATCAAGGGTAACCTCTTGTAAAAATAGACGAAACGCTAGAAAAAGGAGAATTAAAACAATTAGAAGTGAAACGGTTCAATTTACTAGCTGATATAGATTGTAAAAAAATATTTTATTAAAGGAAAGAAATACTAGCTAATATTACTAACATCTTCAGTGCATAACAATGAAATTGATATTTTGGTTGATAAAATATTAAAAAGACAATATCAGCTTTAGCAAATGAAATCTCAAGCAATTAAATCTGAAAGAGGCCATTATCATACAACAATTTTTCGACGAGAAAAAGAATTTTTAAAATTTAGTGCAGAGCTAGAAACGACTAAGAAAAAACTTGCCCTTTATCAACAATAAGTTAACATGTTTAGGCATTTGATAGAATTTGGTTATATATCTAAATTAGATCTCATTCATACCGAAAGAGCTTTGAATTCTACAGCCGGGACTGATTTTCATTTTACTAAAGAAATTTTAGTAACTTCAAAAACCTTACAAGAAGCAGAAAATTGTCTGATTTAATTAACTCAGAATAGAAAACTTTACTCAGCTAATCGTTTACGAAAATTTTAACAAGAGTTATTTACGACTAAATTTAAGATACAAAAAGTAAAAATACTACTTAAATAATAATTTTATCTGATTATAAATTACTAGAACAGTCTTAAATATTAAAATTACCGAAGGTTAAGTACTAGCTTTTTATAGTTTTATGATGAATATTGTGCCTGTCAATGTTCTTTTACGATCTAAAATTCATATTTTCACTTTGGATATAGAGTTTATTCGTATTGACGTCTTATTCTTGTTAAAGTAATCGCCTATTATTTTACCAATTTGGAGGAATTCAAGTAACTCTAAGTCATTTATCTACTACAGTTTTTCTTAACGAAAACCACATTCCCTATTTAGGCTAGGTTTCTTTGAATCCTAATCACGTAGGATTAGTATCAAATAAAATTATTACCAGAATAATTTGTTAACGCTAATATTATCAGTGGGAGAAAATTCTTTGTTAATCTATATTTTCAAACCAGTTGGAATTTTACTCCTAGATCATTTTATGAAAAATAACAAGAATAAATTGATGGTAAAAGAAATTCTGGAAACCTACCTTATTCAAGCTTAGAAAAAAATAATTTAATCTTATTTATCAACCTCAATACGATTGATTAATCAAAAAAATTATAGAATGGAAGTTCTTTTAAGATGGCACCATCCTGAACTCGGTGAACTACTTCTAGAAGAATTTATATCAATCACCGAACGGTCTGATCTAATAATTCCTATTGGAGAGTGAGTCATTCATGAAGGCTGTCGTCAATATCAAGAATGATAAGCATTAATTTCAATGAAAAGCCTCAAATTATCTATTGATTTTTATCTCCTCAATTAACAAAAAAGCTTGCGACTGCTGTAATCGATGTTGTTAACGACATAAATATATTACCTACTGTCCTTGAATTTAAGATTACAGAAAATTCATTAATAACTTATTTAGAAAAATTTTAAATGGTGCTAACAGAATTGAAAAATCTTTGATTTTCTATATTGCTTGATGATTTTGGTACTAGCTATTCATAATTAGTTTACCTAAAAAATTTACTTATTAGTAGTATTAATAGTAGCATTAAAATTTAAAAATTATTTATAAATAAAATACGAAATAATAATCTCGATGCTGTTATCATAAAATTTATCATCGATTTTCCTAACTCTCTGCATTTTTCAATGGTATTAAAATCAATTAAAAAGAAAGAATAAGTTATTTTTTTTGAAGAGAATGTTTATCATTTTATTTAAGGTAGTTATTTTTCTAAATCACTCAAATCTGATTCGATATTTATAAATTATTAGTTAAGAATTTAAAAAATTAATTTTTATTAATTAATCTTATTAACTTCTTTGTAGCAATATAATTCTAGAGGGCCTGACTCGTATTTTTATCCACTAAATAGATAGCCTAAACCTATCTTTTATACTAAAAAAATAAGGAAAAACAGATTTTTTTTGATTTACAATCTACTACACAATCCTAAATGGGAAATAATTGTTTATGTAGATTTACTTTAGTTCAAAGTATAAAAATGGAGTCTTGGAACTCCCATAATTGATTATAAATCTTCATAAAGTCTGGTAACTACTTCAACCCTGTATCTTTGAAGCACTTCTTTTCATTCTTATAAGTTTCTAACTGCTTATAAAGCCATCGGGATATTTCTACTCTACAAATTTTAAAAATCTCATTAATCTTTCGAAATCACTAATTGGCATAATTCCTGGAATAATGGGAACATTTACATATAGTTTCTGGCAACTTTCTAAAAAATAAAAACAGGCGTCATGAGTATAGAAATATTGAATAATCTGTCCAATTAGCTCCAGCTGCATTTTTTCTAAAAATTTTTAATTACATCCATTACATTTTCTGATTCAGGATAAAATTCTGGACAAGTAACTACCTCAATATAGAAATAGTCATCCATTAGCTTGCGAATGTATGCTACAATTTCATTGACGTGCTCAAAATCTTCATGGATTAATGTCGTTCCTTAAGGAAAATCACTTCGTAACACTACCAACCGTTTAACGCCTAATTGTTTATAATGATGCAGTAGTTCTCTAACAACAGTTTTAGAGAGTCCAATACAAGTCAAATGAGGGGCAACATCAATAACTTCTTCAGACAAAGCTTTCATGACATGCTTCATTTTATCCTGGCTTCCGCTAACCGCACTAAATGTCACCGAAAAATAATCCAGCGCAAAAATCGGATCAAGTCTTCGCTATGTTTGCCGAAGTTTATCGAACCTCTGTGCCGTATATATGTGGAAATAGCTCAAAGCTAGAGAGAAATGTTGAACTTTAATGCTCTTATATCTGGTTACTTCCCCTTATGTACTGGTTGGATGCAACTCCCGCGGATAAAGAATTTTTTCCGTAGTAAAAGCCTCTCATAAGTAAATGGCTACTTGGAACATATGATGAAGTTCTTTCTTAACTTCCTCCCAACCCGTGTTTTCAATCTATAATCTGGATTAATCCATAAGCGTTCTATAGGAATGTATTAAAGCGCACGAGTTATTAAATCTTTAATTTTAGCAACGTGTAGAATATGTGGAAAGTGAATATCATAAATACCTAGCCCAATATTGTTAGGATAATCAAATTTTTCAAAGGATTTTAAATCTCCATTGGGGAGCGGAAACTTTCAATAGTAATAACATCTGCATCCAAGGCTGATATCGCTTCAATAATATCGTTGAATTCGGCATAACACATGTGAGTATAAATCTGTGTTTAGTTTTTTATACACCACATAAAGCTAGCCGAAAACATTTTACTACCCAATTAAAATAGTCCTGCCAATCTGCTTTTCGTAACGGCAAGCATTCCCGAAAAGCAGGCTCTATCAATTTGAATGATATTGACACCTACGGCCTCTACGTGTACTTCATAACGCAAAGCTAAAGCAACTTGTTTCGCTGTATGTGAACGTGGTTGATCATCACAAACGAATGACCAAGAAAGTAATTCTAAGAAAGCCTACCAGCATGCCTTTTAATGAGTTTAGTGGTGAGTAACTGGGCATATTCAATCCAATGCACAGTCATGAGACGGTCACGATTAACATCACTATATAATCGGGGGTTTAACATAACGAAAACCGTAACTCTGCACCCAACTATTGGAAGTAATGCCTATTCCTTCCAAAAATTCTCTAAAATATTCTACCATGTCATTCCATTCTGCTTCATCCATGTACTAACACATCTAATCCTAAGTCAACCTGGACACCGATTACTTCAACAATATATTGAGGAATATTTTCTTCGTAGCGTCACTTCATCTAAAGTCCCTTGCTTTATATTACGTCGTAAACAGAGAATCGCTGGGGTTTGAGGAAACGAACCAATGGTAATAGTAGGAAATAAAGGTAAATTTAGACACTTTTTTTGTGCTTCTTTACGTATAGCGTGCTCGTGTTAACACCGCATCCATCGTTTAGTAATAGTGGTTAAATGTTTTTGTACATTTGGATTGTAGATTCCCCCAAAAGTTTTCTGAGATAAAATGACCTAATTATTTTCTGATAGTGCAACAGCAATACTTTCTCGACCTTCCCATAAACTACACGCTAATAACGTTACTTCTTCAAGCTTTTGTTTGGCAAATGCTAACCATGATATCAATTCGATATCCAATTTATTTTCTTGATTCAAATCAATGAGGACATGCAATAACGAACAAGAAGGTGCCACTCATAATCTGTTATCTAAAGAAATTTGAGTTTTCTCTAAAAAAGTTAATGAACGATGTAAATCATTACGCCAAATATTACGCCCACACACAATGCCTAGCGACAATACTTTTTCTTTTTGAAATTGAGGAGGCAACAGAGAATTAAACTGCTCTGGTGCTCAACAGCAATCGATATGCAAACCATCTATTAGTAAACTGGCAGACGATGGATAAATTATCTTCGAGGAAACCAAAATAAGTAGCCAATAAATTTTTAAGATTTAAAAAATCAATATTTTGATAAGTTTTCAAAAAGCTCTACTGTCATTCTTTTGGTAAATCTAAAACTAGAATTGGTTCGTCAATTTAAACTTATTTCACTCCTAGATAAGCTAATTGTTAAAAATTTCATTGTAAACGGGAATCAATTTTTCTAGTAAGGATAATTTATCAAAAGGTTTCCCTTTTACTTTCCCTAACCACAAAAATGATAGAGGACCTAAAATAACAGTCTTTGCTCGGCAACCGTTTTCCAGAGCCAATTTTGTATATTCGAATAATTGTTTCGTCTGCAATTCGAAGGTTTGATCCACGGTAAATTCATGAACAATATAGTAATAATTCGTATCAAACCACTTAGTCATTTTGCAAGCCGATGTTTCAATCCCATTAGGGGCTTGGCCCCGAGCCATACAAAACATTGTGTTAATTGGATTTGAATTTAATTCCTGAAAACGTGATGGTGATACCAAAAAATCACCTACAGAGATAAAATCAAGGCCGGCACTTGCTTGAATCTTCGAATGAGAAAGCTGTAATTGAAGGGCTTGTTGATGCAGTTGCTTTTGTGAAATTTCTTCTCGCCAATAAGCGATTTTTTTCATTTCACGTTTAATTCCAATGCGAGGAAAACTTAAATTACGTGCGTAAACCATGTGTAGTATCTCCTTCTATCATTGATAGAAAGATTACCGTAATGATTGCACAGGAAATTGGGCAGAAACTCAATTAATGATTCAACCGCTTTAGCTGTTTGCTGCCCGAAAGCTTATGATTAAATCGGCATTTCGGCTATTCTAACTGACTTTTTTGGAAAACGTCAAGAATTTTCCTCTTAAATCTAACTTATTTCATCTTTTCAATACAAATTTTCTATACACAGAAATTTTATCCATTTAGCTAGCGCCTTGTAGTAGTAGCGCCTTGTAGGCAGGTTAAAAATAATTCTGCTGGGTTACTTCCTTTACAAGGCGTAATGTTTCGTCCACAATATCATTAACCTGATCAGCACCGTTCTGCAAAATTTTATACACGTACGTATGATTCGTTTCGTATTCAGCACGACGTTTCTGCAGAGGCGCCAAAAATTCTAATAATACGTCTACTAAGCGCTTTTTACATTCTACATCACCAATTTTACCTTCACGATAACGCTGCTTCGCTTTTTTTACCCATTTTTTGTCGGGGTTAAAGGTGTCGTGAAAACCCATAGGGGATTATTTTCAACCGTTCCCGGATCCGTCACGCGTAAACGATTCGGATCCGTATACATATTCATAATTTTTTTCGCACAACATCCGGCGGATCACTTAAAAAAATGGCGTTATTTAGCGATTTACTCATTTTTAATAATTGGCCATTTTTACTAGGCCCTCCAGTCCCAACTAATCGCCGGACACGCCCAACCTTAGCTTCCGGTATTGGAAATAAACCACCGGCCTTTAAATAATCTTTATCTTCACTATGCGGGTCTACTCCGCAATATAATTGATTAAAACGCTTCGCCACCTCACGAGTTAATTCCAGGTGGGGAACTTGATCTTCACCTACAGGAACGATTTCGGCACGAACCGACAAAATATCAGCTACTTGCATAACCGGGTATAATAAAAAACCTATCGAATAATTGTCCCCCAATTCTTTATCTCGAATTTCATTTTTAATAGTGGGATTTCGCATTAAACGGGGAAACGGAATGAGCATACTAAAAAAAGCCGTTAACTCCAAAATGGCTGGGACGTCCGATTCAATAAAGATCGTGCTTTTGTCGGGATTAATGCCCGCCGCTAAATAATCGAGAGCGATGTCTAATGTGCTTTGGCGAATCGCCTCAGGTTTTTCGGCCTGGGTAGTAAACGCGTGAGTATTGGCGAGCAAAAAATAACATTCATATTTATCCTGGAGGGAAACCCGATCTTCAACTGAACCTACCCAATTTCCCAGGTGGAGACGTCCTGTTGGCGTATCGCCACTGATCAATCGCGGTTTCTGTTCAAATTTAGGCATGGAGCATCATCGCTAGTTCATAGGCTTCTGTCAACCTCGGCACAGTTCGGGTACAATGGACGACATGGAAAATTTGGCTCTTTTACAATCATTAAATCCTCAACAAAAAGAGGCAGTTACCTCCTTATCTCCCTACGTACGTGTTTTAGCCGGCGCAGGTAGTGGCAAAACGCGTATATTAACTCATCGCATTGCTTGGCTTATCCAACAACAGGGTGTACCTCCTTATAGCATCCTAGCAGTGACTTTTACCAACAAAGCCGCGTACGAAATGCGAGGACGAATTGAAGCAATGCTGGGTATTCCCATTACGGCAATGTGGGTGGGGACATTTCATGGTTTGGCTCATCGTTTACTACGAGCACATTGGAAAGAAGTTGATCTACCCCAATCGTTTCAGATTATCGATTCCGACGATCAATACCGTTTAATTCGTCGTGTTCAACGGAGCCTCAATTTAGAAGAAACCCAATGGCCCCCTAAACAAACCCAATGGTTTATCAATAAGCAAAAGGAAAAAGGTCGGCGACCTCATCAAGTGGCTAATAGCGATGACAGCTATTTTACAAAAGTTCTAGTCAAAGTATATAAGCCTACGAAGAAGTTTGTCGCCGGAGTGGGCTCGTTGATTTCTCGGAATTATTATTGCGCTCGCTTGAATTGCTCCGCGATGTGCCATCGATTCGCCATCACTATCAACAACGCTTTCATCACATTTTAGTGGACGAGTTTCAAGATACCAACACTATCCAATACGCCTGGCTGTGCGCTTTGATGGGGGATAATACAGGAATGATGGCGGTGGGAGACGACGATCAATCTATTTATAGTTGGCGTGGCGCGAAGATAGAAAATATTCATCGTTTCTCTCGAGATTTTACTGATGTTCAAACAATTCGTTTAGAACAAAATTACCGATCAACACAAACCATACTCGACGCTGCCAATGCCGTTATTGAAAATAATACGAATCGTCTTGGAAAAAAATTATGGACCACGAGCAATACAGGTGAGCGAATTAGCCTATACACGGCTTTCAATGAGCGTGATGAAGCTTTTTACATCATCTCATGCATTGAATCGTGGATACAACAAGAACGAAAATACAGCGATATCGCAATTCTTTATCGTTCTAACGCTCAATCCCGTTTATTAGAAGAACGTCTTATCGATCGACAAATCCCCTATCGCATTTATGGGGGCCTAAAGTTCTTCGAACGGGCAGAAATTAAAAATGCACTTGCCTATTTGCGCTTATTCAGCAATCGCCATGATGACGCTGCTTTTGAGCGTGTTGTCAATACCCCCACCCGTGGTATCGGTAATACCACACTGATAACATTGCGCGCTGCCGCTCGTGACCAAAGCATCTCTTTATGGCAAGCTGCAATGGACTTAATTAATAATCAGGGTTTGAGCGCTCGCGCGCTTAATTCCTTACAACAATTTTTAAATTTAATCGAAACACTCAGTGCGCAAACAAAAAACCTTTCTTTAGCTGAACAAACGGAAAAAATCCTAAATCAGAGTGGTTTGCTCGCTCTCTACAAAAAAGATAAAAGTGAAAAAGGACTTTCCCGAGTCGAAAATTTAGAAGAATTGATCAGCGCCACCTCGCAATTTACCCCAGAACCGATGACGGACGAGACTATTTTATTATCACCCTTAGATGGTTTTCTTTCTCACGTCGCTTTAGAAACCGGTGAAGAGCAAGCAAGTTCGCATAGTGATTGTGTAAATTTGATGACTTTGCACTCTGCTAAAGGACTAGAATTTCCCTTAGTTATTATAGGTGGATTAGAAGAAAACTTATTTCCTCATCATATGTCTACAGATAGTGAAAATGGATTGGAAGAAGAACGGCGATTATGTTATGTGGGAATGACTCGTGCTAAGGAAAAATTAATTTTAACTTACGCCGAATGTCGACATTTACACGGCCTAGAAAAATTTAATCAGCCTTCACGATTTTTGAATGAAATTCCACCAGAATTAATCGACGTAGTCCGACCCACACCTAAAATATCTCGACCAGTTTCTATTACCTCTCAACGACCTCAAGTGGGTGAGAGCGAATTTTATGTAGGACAGCGCATTAATCATAGCAAATTTGGTAGTGGTATCATTATTAATTACGAAGGCCAAGGTGAAAACACTCGTCTACAAGTCAAATTTGACAGCCATGGGGAAAAATGGCTGGTGTCCAGTTACGCAAAATTGGAAGCATTGTCATGAATACTTCCTGGACATTAGTACTATAGGATACAGCAGCATCCCTGTAGCATTAATGCTAATGGGAGGGATTTTAAGCTTCTTTAAAAACCTACTTCAGCCTTAACGAGCGTAGTCCAAAACTTTGCAGCAGGAGTCGTTTTCGCTGAAGTTGCTGTAGAATTAATCCCTGTATTAATTCTAATTCATCACGAAATCCGTTAGATTATCGTCCTTGGCTTTGCTGCCCAACGTTGCTGTGATGCTTTTCACAGAATGGCTTGCCGATAAACTTTCTGTGTCTACCCGAGCGTTAAAAAACTACTGTTATCGCTCATCATTGTTGTAGTAATCGATGTTTTTATTGATGGCATCTTAGTAGGGGTTTCCTTTTGACAAGTCAAAGTAGCGAAATTATTACTGCCTTAGCATTAGCTCTAGAAACTCTTTTTCTCGGTATGGTAACTACTTTAAACATGGCCAAAAGAAATGATAAACAACTGAGTGGCATTACTGTTATTTTTCTCATTTCGCTTTGTATTTTATTGGGGGGCTCTTGGGGGTTTGGTGTCGTTTCTACTTTATCTTACAGTATTCAAATAGCAATTATTGCTTCAGGGGTTGCTGCCTTACTTTACCTGGTAGCCGAAGAATTATTAATAGAAGCTTATAAAGTTCCAGAGAAACATGCCTTGCAACAATTACTTTTTTCGTGGGACTTTTAATCGTATTATTTACCCATTAATATTTTTTTCGCTAGTAAAGAATTGTAGTACCCGCTTGCCATGCTTAAGCTGTAGGGACTCTCTGAAAAAATGGTAACTACTCAGATATGATTACTAAATGCGGTGTTTTGTATTGCGGTGTTTTGTATTAATCGATTTTGACTGAGATAATGAAAATCGATCATTTCAGTGTCCACAACCATCAAGGCAAAATTTGCCACGTCGGAAAATAAAATTTCAAAAATTGTTTGTGCTTCTGCCAATAAAACCGGTCTAAGTGAATCAGAGGAGGATAATCGTAGAGAAATGTTTTAAGAACATTATTAATTATTTCTTTCGAGAATTTAAATGTAGCATATTCCTAATGATCTCTAACGATCACGCTGTTATGATAGAGCAATTGATACAAGGAAATACTGTATTTAGGTGAAAAATAAATTTCAAAAATGAGGGGTTTTAACAGGGTTAATTTTTAGCATATTTTGGAGGAATCCCCAATGGAGAAAAGTATTTTCCGATATAATATTGAGACGCCTCATTTCTTTATATATCCTTATCCCAAATATCGGCGGTGACATTGCCGTGACCAAATGCGATAACATTCACACTATAATCATAACCGTCTTCCGTTCCAATTATTAAGATGCCCTTGCTCAATTGCATAACAAATTCGCTCCAAGCAATTTTTTATGTCTTGTACTTTAGTCATTTTATGATGTGCTTTTGAAAAATCGTTATAAAGTTCTCCTGCACAATCCGTATCATCCGTATCATCCGTATCATCCGTATCAAAAAACTAAGAATTAAAAAGTATTTGGTAAATTTTTAATATTTCTCAAGGGCGGTATTTTACTTCTGGCATAGCAAAGTCCGAATTTAACGTCCTTCCAATATTAAGGAATCCGTGAAGTGGAACACCCTTCTGATCAATGATCGTATCTTTTTTGACAAAGAACTTGATTATTACGAATCGTAAGGAGCTATTTAGATAGCCATCTTTTACAGCTTCTTTGATAACATTTCGATGTAGAATCCCTAGCGAACGATCATCAAGCCCAAGCCACGCGTGGTAAAAGTCGATAGATTGGAATTGTGAGAACATCCAAAAAGAAACTCCATTTCTCCATTCAGAAACTGGATTAATTGCACTACTAAAAATGGATTGAATTAGATTTTTATTAAATTCAATTTGCTCGCTTGTCGTTAATCGATTTTCCCCTTTCTTTAACAGGGAAGCAGCTTCAGAATTTAGCCATACAGCAATGAATCTAGACCTATTGTAAAGTGACTTATCTTTTACTAAATTCATCATCAATTATTCAAATTCATATTTATCCTAATTAGAAATCTAAGATTGATCTGCTAATAGCTGCAAAACAGTATCCTGATATTTGGTTTTTCCTAAATATGAAAGATATTTGACGATATTTTTAGACGGAGTATGTAATTTTTTCCAATTCACGTTCGAAACCCCAATGAGCTCATCTCCCCATAAATAAATCAAATGAGCTCCATATAGCTTATGGATGTTTGGAGCTACTTCTTTCTTTCTGAGCTAGGATAACAAACTGATTATATCTTTTATTGGCGAGATAAGTTTTTGAAATAGCAACAATAGTCGGCTTTGCAATAAAAATAGGATTTGTTTTAAAAAAAGACTAATAAATTATTCCCCAACTTATTAAACCAATATTGGTTGTCATAAATATTGTCAACAATAAAGGTATCTAAAAAATCCGAATACAGCGCGCCTAGAAATTGCATCGATAATCCCGAAGTGGCCTCAGTTTTATTTTGAACGCTCATGTTGTTTGTTAAATAATTTATCCAGGTCAGATTAGTCACGGGTATCGCTTTCCCCTCTCTGATGATGAATAAAACCTCCCCTCTCTGATGATGAATAAAACCAGAGTTTTTGCTTCTCTCCCTACAATAGAAAAGATAATGGTAACCGTATTTTTTCGCAGTAAAATCTACCAGAAAACTCCGATTAGACTATAAAAAAACAAACAAATATCTATAGATCACCTCTCTGGAAGCTTATTTTCTTATCAGTTTTTAGGTGCTGTACAAGTGTCAAATCAGCAGGCTGACCTTCGAAAATTATAGTGTTGTTATAACGAATACTTAAGCTCTGAGGTGAAACATAAAAACAATCTTTATTGTCTTGGCATAGAGGTATTTCTTTAGTGGCCGAAAATCCCCATACAGGAAAGATAACCATTAACAGAAAAAAGATAGTTTTATTCATCGACATGAGCCCTTCTTTATAATCAATATTGAAAAGTAATAAATTTATTGCTTCTCAAACTATTAATCTTAATAAAAACATGAGAAGTCATATAAAACGCCATTATCAATAGAAAAATCGCATAAGCTGTTTTTAAACGGTTTATTGATAAGCGATTGGCTGTTTTAAAACTCCCATAGGCAAAAAATTACGATAGTAAGTAAGAACGCAGACAAAAGCTAGAATATTCACAAATCCCAGCGAATAAGAGGTGCCAACCAGTAGTTCCTATTCCACTGATATATATAACTCCGACGGTCCCTATACAACCAATAAAAATACTAGTAGTTGATCCAAACGCGATGGATTTTTTAATAGAAAAAGAATTTTTAAATACGTATTAAGAATAAATTTAATTATGGAAACTCCCATAATAGCTCCCACAATCACAAAAGGGACCCATTGTTTCAATAATGGAAAATCAAAGTTACCTATTTTGTACTGATGCTATGCAGCGAGAAAAGCATTGGAAAGGAGCAAAGCGAAAGAAGTTCCGACCGTAGTATGCATAACAGCTCCATGGGCTACATGGGAAAAGAGTGAAATCGTTAATAATACAGGAACTAGAACAGAACAATACTGTTGCCAACACAAAATAAACCAAATAAAAAACCGCCTATGGGCTCCTTACTATTAATAAGATTAATGCGAAATAAAAGTCTTCTATTCCGTCGACACTCTAATTTTCCTTTATTAATTGCGAGAACGACAATAAGTTTCTCGTAAAAAAAGAGCAGCACCCAGAGCGATTAAAAATCCGATAGGTAAAATCAACATAGCCCAGTGAAAATCTGAAGCCACGTAAACACCCATTGAATGATGAAAATAAATCGTATGCAAATCCATGAGACGGCCAAATAATGGTTGGAAGATAGCCTGTCCACCCATAGTAGTAATATTAACAACACTGACTGACATAGCTGTTATTACGGGTATACTGTTTTCAGCGACTGTAGGATATCCAATAATTTGACTACTAGTGGTTAAACCCATTGCCCAAAATAGTATAAGCAAAGAAAAGAATGACAAATGGGGTATTTCTATAATTGCTAAGATTAAGGCTAACGATAAAATAGCACCTACTAACATCGGTAATCTTCGTAAACCAATTTTATCAGATAAAAAGCCTACCAGAGGTCCACCCATGACAGTTCCCATAAATAACATACTCGTAATATAGGTAGCCTCAATTTTGGGAACGTGATGCGCATCACTCAAATATAATATGCCCCAAATTCCTCCCAACAAGCATAAAGGCAAATTCATTAAACAAGTATATACTCCACCTAGCCAATTTTGTAATTTTAAAAAAGCTAAGCCCATACTCTTCCAATAACCCATGTCATTAATTTGCTGACGTTCTACACGATGGTGTTCGAGATAATAATGAGGGAAATCTTTCACAACACTCGCAATAATCAAAAAAATTAAGCAGCCAAAAGCCGCATCTATTAATAAAACCTTTCGCCAATTTAATACTTCTGCTAATAAGGTAAGAGGTGTTTGCGCTGCCATTCCTCCTAGCATTGCCATAGTCACAATGACGCCTGTAACCAGGGCCAATCGTGTAGAGGAAAACCAACGTGTGGCTAAGCGTATGACACTTAAAAAGCAAAACGCACTCCCAATACCCATCAAAAAGCGAAAAATGCAAGCTGAAAATAATGAAGTAGTTAGCGCAAAAGCAGTAATGCCTAAAATACAAACGCTAAGTGAGAACAAAATTATTTTCCGCGTAGAATATCGGTCGAGTAACATCCCTGCTGGAAAAAGGAAAATAACATTCGAGATAAAATAAAAAGAAGATAATTGCCCTAATTGAGTTGCTTGGATATGGAAAGCCTGCATTAGTGGAAGGCTAATTGCATCAAACATATTCATCTGAATAAATTCATAAAAGAAAAAAAGAGATGCCGACAAACATACCACCCAAGCTCGCCAAAGATTGGTATGTGAAACTGACTTTGATAGCTCAAGAGAATTATCAAAACTAATTAGAGATTCTTTCATTTTGTATTTGTCTTTCTTTATATTAAGAGATGAAATAGGTTTCCCTGGATAAATACGCCATGACTAATCCTAAATATAAAAGCCAGCAGCATAATCGCCAACGCGAATTGGTAATCATTGGATAAAAATAAAGGCACATGGTTAACAACCTGATGTGACCATTGCCATTCCATTAGTCGGGTAAATAGAGGTTGCGTACCCCCTCTCCTCCCCACCGCCATAATCAAGACGGAAGTCATACCCTCCGCAGTGCCAGTTAGAGCCAAAGGATTACTTTCAGCGATCATAAGATAACTAATAATCTGTGTACTGGTAATAAATCCGAGTCCCAAAAAAATAATTAATAAGGCTAGCAAGGCTAGCAATGATAAATGCGGTAAATACATCAATAATAAAATTAGAAATAACGCAATAACAGCGCCCACCATCATAGGTATTCGCCGACGTTTGATTCTATCTGACAACCATCCCACTACTGGAGCACCAATAATAGTGCCTATAAACAACATAGGGGTTACAAAAGAAGGATCAGCTCGCGTCAACCCTCGAATTTGAATTAAATAAGGGCTTCCCTACATAGCGCCCAGCAAAACAATCGGCAAATTCATTAACGAGCTATACAGACCCCACCTAATAACCAAATTCTGACTGTTTTTTTTACAGTTCGCCACAATACTCGCCAAAAACCTAGGTCGTGCAAATACATTTGATGCTCTCGGAAAAGACTGACCTGACCCCGAGGGAAATCTTTCACTAATAAGACAATCAACAAGAGCATTATGAGACCTAAAGAAGCGTCGACGAGTAATGTACATTCGCCACCCCAGGGCATCCGTCAGCAAGGTAAATGGGGTTTGTGCAACCATTCCTCCGATCATGGCCAGGGTCACGATCAAGCGGATAACTAAAGCCATCTGACGAGGCTCAAACCATCGGGAAGCTAAGCAAACATTGCTTAATAAGCAGCAAGATCCCACAATTCCGGTAATAAAACGACATGGATTTGCCTGCCAAATTGATGTGGAAGCTGCGAAGCCAAACGTGCAAACTACGCTAGCTGTTATAGCTAAAATGATTACTTTTTGCGTCGATACTCGATTGAGCAGCATCCCAGGAAACAAAAAAATGATATTGGCATAAGAATAATTTGCTGATAGATGGCCTAAACAGCTAGCCCCAATATGAAAAGCACGCATTAAATTAGGGCCTAACGCATTAAACATATTAAGCTGCACGAACTCGAAGAAAAAAAACACTGAGCCAGTAAAATAAACAACCCAAAGCTGCAAAGAATAATCGTAAGTAATGCTTTTTAAATTCATCATCGACACGGCCAATGCCGGTTCCCCCATAAAGTGTTCCCCGACTAAATTAAGTCAGCATTATATAGAAAAAGTGTTTAGAAGAATAGCTGTGAAGGACTGTAAAAATATGTGGCAACTATTTCGTGTTACTTGATCCCGCTCCTCTGTTGAGGTACGGTTGATCTCTAGATATTCAGGAGGAATGCTATGCCCCCCTAAGCGAAAATCGAAGCAGCAACATCCCGCCTAGAAGCAAAAGACTCAACCCAGAATTGAGTCCAAAATGATTTTTTGTCCTAAATACCAAGATCCTGATTACCAAGGCAGTGATAAACTTCTCAACAAAGTAGGCTATTATCACTGTAGGTGATAGTGGCTCGGTCGTGTTGTTGCCGTCGCTTTTGGTATTGAAGGTGTTACCTATCTCAATGAACATAAGGATGCCACTACCACTCAGAAAGCAGTTGAATCAAAAGAACGAAAATCCTTCCTCTTGTCCAGAAATATAGCTGACTCTGCTTTTTGCCAATTAGTAGTAAAAAGATACCACTCGAAAGTTTAAAAAAATTGATATTTTAATGAATAATTTAGCCAAACAATATCCTCAGGATAATCTCGAAGACATTACCGGCGAGTAGCTAAGAAAAATTTTTGAAATCAATGTCTTTTCCTATTTTTATTTGACTACAGCCGCTTTGCCTTACCTTATTTGCCTTACCTTATTTGCCTTACCTTAAAAAAGGCAGCGTTATAATTAACACTACGTCCATTACCACCTATAGGAGTGAACAACTCATTGATTATTTCGCCACCAAAGGAGCCATTGTCTCATTTACTCGCTCTTTATCTGAAAACCTTATCAAAATCAAAAAGGGAATCCGAGTAAACGCCGTTGCTCCAGGGAGCTATCTAGACTCCTTTGATTCCAAGCAGTTTTTCTCCTAAGCACGTCCAAAAATTTGGCAGCAGCGTTCCCATGGGTCGGGCGGGGAGGGGAACCCAAGAAGGTTACTGTTACGTCTTTTTTGGTTTCAGCTGATTCTGCTATATGTCTAGCTAAGTGTTACATCCACAATGGCGGAGTTATTCTTAACGGATAACTATAACGGATAACTATATGAGAGACAATTTGGAGGTCCTTATGAATCAGGAAAAAAGAGAAGCTTATATTAAAAGTTTGTTGGAATTGTCGCCATATATGCCAAAAATATTATACAACCATTGTATTCAGGAAAGATGGTAAGCACACTGAACTAAGCCACCTACATATGATAATGGACTGTATTCAAATCTGTCAAACAAGCGCCGATTTCATGACGCGCAATTCTAAACTTTAAAAATCCATCTTCCAAACTTGCACCGAAGTTTGTGAAGCTTGTGCCCAATTCTGCGAAGCTATCGGGGATGATAAAATAAAGGAATGTAGACAAACTTGTCGCGATTGCGCTTTCTTGGGAACTTTAGCTCCATTTTTACGCACTTTCGACAAGCCTATAGTGATCACTTGTTTTCGACTTTTTACTTTTTTGTGTTTAGGACTACTATGAACCTTTCCCCGTTTGTAACGGTGCATTTTTTAACTTCTTTTTGTGTAAATTTGCATATTTTCTAGCCATGATAAAAAGTCCTTTATGTGGTTATTTATACTCCAATTATATATTTATACTCCAAGTTATATTAGACCAGAAAATTTTCAGCTGAGGCAATTAGAGACTTGTCCTAACTAAAAATGCTTCTGACAAGTGGCTATATAGCGATAGCGTTCATTACCGCCAATTTCAACTTGCTCTCCCTAACAAACAGGATTCCCTTCATCATCAATACGTAAATTCATTGTAACCTTGCGACCACAGTGGCAAATAGTTTTTATTTCAATTTAAAGATCTGCCCATGCCAGAAGATAGAGGCTGCCCTCAAACGGTTCGCCTTGAAAATCCATGCGAATCCCATAAGCTAGAATGACAACATTCAATTCATCGGTCACTAAAGATAATTCTTTCACCTGTAATTTTTTTTAAAAATTGAGATTCATCGACTAAAACAAAACGAATGTTCGGATTTTTTTAATTTAGCAGAAATAATTTCAAATAAATTACTCTTTGTCTGAAATGTGCAAGCTTCGGCCTCTAAACCAACTCGCGTACTCATTTTACTTTCTCCATCACAATCACTAAATCGCAGGAAGAAATAAGAGCGTGTCCATACCCCGTTTATTGTAATTGTAGCTCGATTGTAAGAGTGTGGTGCTTTTACACGCATTCATTACGGAATAGTAGAAATGTAATTTCGCCATTGACCTGCTTTAAGAGAATTATTAGCTATACAAGTGTCATAATCCGGAATGTTGAACTTGTAGATGGCACACCAATAATTAAGAGCATGCGTTTGGATCCCTTTCGATAGGTTGTCCGTCCGTACCCGTTGCATAATATTCTTGATAGAATTGAACTATGGATTGGTTCGCTGCAATTTTTCCATTCTGTTAATTAATAACAGTGCATACACTGAGGTTGATATTTTTTGTTAAAACTATATAAAACTTGCCAATGTTGATCGGCAAAAGAAATATTCAACAGAAAAAATATTTTTATTAATTAAGCAAATAATATAAGCAAATAATAAGTATGAAAATTAACTATATCAAAACTACTGACATCGTATTGAAATTACTTTAAATCCGGAATTATTGCCAAATCGCGGACTTTATTGGAGGAATGTAGCTATCAAAAATGTCTTCATTTAAATCATTTCTCAACTAGAGAAAACCTGTCCATATGAGGATGAGAGCTCAAGATTCCCTCAATCACGGAACTATATTCAGATATAAAAGAGAGAAATTGTCGTAGATAATCAGGTTACCACCATAAAAACGTTGTCTTTCCCGAAGTCAACGTTTTATAAACATCAATTCCAAAGGGAATATGAAATACCAACCAAACCCACTGACGTTGGAGAACCGCTTGGGGAAGTATTTCTTTCAGCCATTTTAACTTCTTCTGAACGGCAGACACAACATGGGGCCCTGGAGTTTTTTCCGAAAAAAGCACGGAATTTAATACTAAAATTCTATTTTAATACTAAAATTCTATTAAAATTCTATTATTTATTAGGAGGACCCGGGAGGCATAATTTCATAATAACCCGCATAGGGAAAGGTTTGAAGAAAACTCACCCAATTCGCCGCACTCATCAAAAAAATCGACCAGAGGTTAGCCATATAACTATAAAAATCCCCTTTCGGTTAGGAATAATAGTCTCCTCCATAAGAATCATTATTACCTATAGCAGAGATAAATAGGCGTTTTGGGAAAGGTAGTGTGGAACTCATTTGTTAAAAACTGCATCGTTTTCTGCACAAAAGATTGATATCATTTAAAGGGGGAATCCTCTGAATAAAGTGTATATTTCTCTTTGTAACCATGCGCCAGATAATCACCTATCAGGAACACAAAAGAAGGCTGATTTTGTGCTCCTAGCATTTCCAATTCATTGAGTGTCCACTTTACAAAGAGCGTAATCTGTATCTTGACCATAAAAATAGATAGATAACGTTTTTGGCTCATATTGTTCAAAAAACAGTCCATTGATCTGCAGGGGCTGTTTTTAATTTAATAACAATGAGGGGACAAATACTCTTTTTGCTTTCACATGTATCAAATGAATCAAAATGAATATCTGTTACACTAAAGAAATTAGCTACCCCACAGGCGAATAGAGGGAAAGGGAGAAAGCAAAAACTAATCTCATTAAGACAACATAAATAAAACCCCAAGGAACTTGAATGTTTCCTCATTCTTTAGAAGTTTCCACTTCAATCCTGGAGAAGATAGATTTATAATACATGAACAAAAATTAAACTGAGAATTTTGTCGTGAAATTACTACCTGCTATCCTTTGTATCGTTGGTTTTGCTGTCTTTTCCCAAATGGTGTTGGCTTTCCCTCCCCACAATAGCAGTCCCGCAGACCCAGCATCCCGAACACCTGCTAATGGATTGTCCTCCGGTTATCTCAGTTGCCCCAAAATAAGCGATCTTCAAAAAGATTCTCGGAAAATGGTTTGGTTTACGAAAAACGGTTGGCTAAGTTATGCGGCTTCCTTTGCCACTCATACAGATAAATTTTTAGGGGCCCAATGGCAGGGGGTAAACCTAGGAAATATCACTTGCCTTTATGCTTCTAACGAAAAAATGACATTCCCCATCGCCTTGGAATACAAGCTGCTTGTGTATCAACCTACTGGCGGGAAGTGGAGTAAAAATTTAGGTGGTTACACCAATTGTAAGGCATCTAATCAATACCAATGTATTTTTAAACCCTAAGCTCAACCAAAAGTCGGCGATGTTTATCAACAAAGCTAGGCAATTAAAGAACAGCGCTATTCAAGAAGAAATGGGGTTTTAAGAAGAAGGATTTAGCGAATGTGGCGTTTCTTTAATTCTCCGTTAGGAGTTTTTCTTATTTTTCTCTATATCATTCCTTCTTTTATCTTAGGAGTACTTGCACTTATTTTTGGTCTTCTAGCTCGACTCATGCCGGTTAAGTCCTGGTATCGGGCGGTAATGAAAATTGCTTTATTCTTTCCTACTCTCTGGGCCATTACTTCTGGTAAATTCCTAAATGTGCGCCGTCATCGCTGGAAAATTGAAGGCGAAGGTGATCTTTATCCTAATAAATGGTATCTCTTAATTAGCAATCATCAAACCTGGCTTGATATATTAGTGCTCGGACGCGCATTCGGTCATAAAATTTCCGTCATTAAATTTTTTATGAAACGAGAGCTGCTATGGAGCTTGCCTATACTCGGTCTGAGTTGCTGGTCTTTGGGTTATCCTTTCGTTCGCCGGTATTCTCCCCAGGCAATTCGCAAACAACCAGAATTGAAAAGACAAGATATCGAAACCACAAAAAAAGCATGTGAAAAATTTAAAGAATTCTCAACCACGGTAATGAATTTTGTAGAAGGTACTCGTTTTACCATTGCTAAGCAGCAACGCCAATCTTCTCCTTATATGCATTTGTTAAAGCCGAAATCGGGTGGGATTGCGATCGTTATTAAAGAATTGCAAAAGGAATTGAGTGGAATTTTAAATGTGACCATCCATTATTCCCAACCACTCACCTTATGGAAATATTTTCGCGGTGACCATTCTACTATCACCATTCATTATGAATTGTTACCCTTAGCTGCTGATCTTATTGGTGATTATTATGAAGATCGCGATTTTCGTCGTTATTTCCAGAAATGGCTAAATTTGCTCTGGGAACACAAAGATTTATTGTTAGATGAACTAAGTCGTGCAAACGATTAATGATCAGTAGAAGAAAAATCACCATTATCAACTGAAAAAGTCCATTGGAACTGCGGCAAGGAGAAATTGTAAAACAATAACTTCAAAAAATAATTCTAGCATTCATTTCACTATCATCGGGCGGACTACGGAAGGCGACTGCCTAACAAGGTCATTAGCAAGCGGGGGGGGATCTCTTAGTTAAGGACTTACAACAGGCTTTTCTTGGCGAAGAGGCTGATATTGCTATCCATTCTTTTAAAGATCTATCAGTACAAAATAAAGCTGGGTTAATCATCGCGGCTTTTCTACTCCACGAGGATCCCCGAGATGTTTTAGTTACCAATGAATTTAATTCTTTAACTGATTGATTTGCTACCTCAAGCTATTATCGGCACATCGAGCCCATGACGACACTGTCAATTAAAGAGAATCCAATCTAAATGGAAAATTGGAAATATTCGGGGAAATATCGAAACACGTTTAACAAAACTAAACGAGGGATATTACGACGCCATCATTTTAGCAGCAGGGTTAAAAAACGATTGCAGCTAGAAAATCGTATTAGTGAGTATCTCGATGTTCGGAAATTTATACCGGCTATTGGACAAGTAGCTATTGGTGTGGAATATCGTAAGGAAGATGCCAAATTCATGACTTATTGAAACCCTTGGACGATAAAAAAACACGGCAGTGTGTATAATTGCAGAACAAGTTGTTAACTACAAACTTGGGGGCGATTACTTCACTCCTATGGCAGCGCATGGAATCTTTAATAACGAAGATTTTTCTTTCTCTGCTATGATAGAAAAGCCGGAGGGTTCTTTGGTTCTCTATACTACACAGTTAAGGGCAAATCCGAAGAGGCGTAAACTCTTAGTTTGCAGGCTGCTCAAGAACTCTTAAAGCAAGGTGCTGATTCGATATTGGCAGAATTAAAACAAAAATGTTGAGCGACTTAAAGATCTGTGTCTCGGTAATTGGGCTAACTCTCAAATCGTTTTTATTGCAACTCGAGAAAGCTCAAAATCTGACTGATTTTATAGAGCTTCGTGTGGACTTCATTCAAGATATAAACCCAGAAATGTTAGATGTTATTGCTACACACACCAATAAAAAATCTATCCTATGCTGCCGCGCTAAAAAGGATGGAGGAAAATTCCAAGGCACTTTGGAAGAGCAAAATAAAATTTTACAAGTGGGAAATAATCTCGGATTTAATTATTTGGACATTGATCTCTACCTTGCAAATAAAATTACTATTCAAAACAAAAAAGCTAAATTTATTCTCTCTTATCATAATTTTAAAAAAACCCCGGATTTCAAAGAGCTTAAAACTATTGCAGCGCATATGTGGGATTTTAAGCCCGATATTCTAAAATTTGCAGTTATGACGAATAGCCAAACTGATGTTAAAACTTTATTTCAATTACTACTCAATAAAAAAGAAAACGAAAATATGATTGTTCTTGGCATGGGCAAACAGGGAAAAACGACCCGATTATTGGCACCGCTATTAGGGGGGTATTTAACCTTCACCTCTCTGGAAGAGGCAAAATCAGCACCAGGACAAATTGCTTACGAAGCAATGGAAAATTTCTATTATAGGTTCCAAGAAATTTTAGATCACTAATACCATTCCGCTCCCATTAATCTGATTATATAATACAAAACACTTTATTCACGAGGAATTTACCATGTACAAGCTCACTTTCTATGTTCCTGAAAAACACTTAGACGAGGTCAAAAATGCTTTATTTGCAAAAGGGGCCGGGCGAATTGGCGATTACGATTGCTGTGCGTGGCAAACCTTGGGAGTGGGACAATATCGTCCTCTGAAAGGGAGTCACCCCTATGTAGGCAGCCAGGACCAGATTGAAACTGTTGAAGAATATTTGGTAGAGATGGTTTGTGAAGATCAGCATTTACATGCTGTAATCGAAGAATTACTGCGCCTTCATCCTTACGAAATACCTGCTTATGCAGCATGGAAAATAGAGCTTTATGTGAAACAATCGATTAAAAGATAAGACTATAGTCATTACTCGTCCTAAAGATCAAGCGAAAAAACTAAAAAATGACATTAAAAAATGGGTAGGAAAGTGATTTTATTTCCTACGCTGATTATAAAACCGCTAAAAGGTAGACCAAAACAATCCAGCAAATCTTTTTTTCAGCCACTTTATCTTATTCTATAAGATATGCTCCCAATCTAAGCTTTCAAGCCAATCAAAAAATAATAGCTATTGAACCAGGAACAGCTAACGCATTGCATAAACGAGAAATTTCTGTAAATGCGCTTTCGAAGAAATATAGTAGCAAAAGCCTTCTGGAATTATCTATTCTACAAAGATATTCACGGAAAAATTATAACTTTCTTTTGTGGAGAAAACACCCGACCTTATTTAAAGCATAAATTAAGAGAGCGTGGAGGAAAGACGTTTCTAATTTTTTGTTACCAGGTGGAAGCCTTTAGGATAGGTCCCAAAATAATCGAAACTTTAACTAAGAAATCCATTCATGCTATAGTATCTACGAGTGTGGAAAGTCTTCAGAAGGTAAAGGTTTTATTTTCTTCACACTAGCAATAGCTACAAAGCATTTCCTTACTGGTCATCAGCGAGCAGATGCGTGATACTGACATTTTTATAGGTTTAATTACATAATTATGGCGGAGAATCCTACGAAAAAAGCCATTATCGAAATATTGCAAAAACAGATACCTTAATTTAAGGTAATTCAATTTTTTTCAATAAGGAAAAGCCGTGCCTGAGACGTTTACTTCAAACGACTTGCCTAAAAATCTGAAACCGCGACCTCCACGGAACACTGGTTTATTGCTCAGTGTAATTGCGCTTATTTTGGCTTTGGGAGGTATTGGCTCAAGTATCGCTATCTGGCGCCACCTCAACACCGATCAATTTGAACGTCAACTAGCTGAACTGATAATCGATTTGCAACAATCGCAAGCACCAATGCAAGCAATCCTTAACACTAACCAGGCAGACATTGCTCAACTTTCTCAAAAATCACTGAGGCTACTTCTCAAAAGAACATTGCTGAAGCAGCTTACTTAATTCGTTTAGCCAATATCCACTTGGTGGTTGAAAAGGATTCTGCCGTCGCTCTTCAATTACTGAAAATGGCACGACAACAATTAGAATCCTCCTCCCAAGAGAGCCTCGTTACATTAAAGGAGGCGATCGATCAAGATATTACCACTCTTTCTTCCAGTGCACCCGTTGAAGTAACGAAGCTGTCTGACCAATTAGATCAATTAAAAATCGACGTAGGTAATTTATCACTGCTTCCCTCTAAGGAATTCTCTGAAACAACACCGGCGAAAACTGAGCCTACTCCAGAAGAAAAAAATTGGTGGGAGAAACTCAAATATAATCTGGGTGGCTTAAAGAAACTCTTTGTCATTCGGCGCATTGATCATCCTACTTCACCTTTATTGGAACCTCAGCAAATCTTGTTTTTAAAAGAAAACATCCAATTAAAATTAACTCAAGCCCAATGGACCCTAATTAATCAAAATTCTTCGCTCTATCAAAAAAGTTTAAGTGCCGCCATTCAATGGTTGGCTGAGTATGATTCTAATCAAACCGAAACAGCTGCGCTTATTAAAAGAATACAAACTTTAGCTGCGGTTGATATTGAACCTACGCTTCCCTCTTTGAAGTCCTTACAGGCACTCGCTAATACTTCGGTTCCCAACAAAAAAACATGAAATTTTTAATTTTATTATTTCTTCTTCTTTTATTGTCGCTTTGGCTAGGGCTGGAAATGGCTCAAGATACCGGCTACATATTAATCATTTACCGTCATTGGAGTATTGAGACAACCTTGTGGGTAGCTCTCATTTCTTTGATTGTTCTCTTTCTTCTTCTTTATTTTATATTTCGTCTAATCAGCCGCGCCACCCATCTTTCAAAGAATATGCAACGATGGCGGAAAATGCGGCTTTATCGACGCGGACATCATCTCACTAATACTGGCTTGTGTGAGCTTGCCGAAGGACGCTGGCAGCGCGCCGAACAGACTTTAACAAAATCGGCCAAGATGATTCGAAGTCCTCTTATTAATTATTTGGCCGCGGCTCAGGCCGCCAATGCCAAACAGGCTTATGAACGTCGAGATAATTATCTACGCTTGGCTCATACGACTACTAAGGGGTCTGCTATTGCTGTAGGTCTTACTCAAGCACAATTACAAATTTGTAACCACCAGTGGGAACAGGCACTCGCTACCTTGCAGCATTTAGATCAAGAAGACTCTCATCATGAATATACATTAAAATTATTAAAACAAGTCTATTTAAAACTTCAAGATTGGCAAAATTTGCGCCCTTTATTTCCCGGTTTACGAAAATTTAAAGTGGAACCTCCCGAGACTTTAGCTGCTTTAGAAAAAGAAACTTATATTAATTTGCTCTCTGAAGCTTACCAAAAAGGTAAGCAGCCTTTAATTAAAGCATGGGAGTCGTTGCCTCGTCATTTTCAACAAGACGTTGATTTAATTAAACCCTATACACGCTATTTAATAACTCTGGGTGAAGCAGACAGAGCTATTCCCTTAATTGAACACATACTCAAAAAACAATGGAATCCAGCTCTGGTTACGACTTATGGTTTAGCCTGCCCTATTAAAGAATTTAAACAATTAGCAACGGCTGAATTATGGCTTAAAAAATACCCAAAGGAGCCAGAATTATTCCTTTGCTTGGGAAGATTAAGCCTCCGAGAAAAATTCTTAGACAAAGCTCATGATTATCTTCAAAGCAGTATTAAATTAGCACCTACACCAGCCGCTTACCAAGAATTAGGGAGAATTTACGAGGCACAAGGCCAAAAAAATACTGCTCTAGATTGTTATCGAAAAGCATTAGCCTTTGGAAATATCTAGAAATTAATTATGAATTTATTTCGCTTTTTCAGTATGGTTATCTTTTTGTGTGTCGGCTGGGTTTCCTGTGCAAATTCCAAAATTTATTATGTTTAAACTGCAGGTATTGAATACACGGCTGTTAATCCTTTCTATTCTCAGTCTATAGAAAAAATATATGCTTTTAAAATTGATTTAACTCGCTATAATTTTCAAATAATAAGAGCAAAGGATTTAAAACAAACTTCTCTTTTTGCCAATCAATGGACACAACCTCATAAAGTTTTTATTGCTATAAATTGTGAATTCTTTATACCCACTTTACACCCTCTTGGACTAAGAATTAGTAATGGAGAAACATTGAGTCCCTTACGACCCATAAAATGGTAGGGAATTTTTTAATTAAAAATAATCAGGCCCAGATTGTCAGTCCGCAAAATTATTCTCCTTCTCCACAAATTAATTTTGTATTCAAGCTGCTCGACTAATTATTAATGGTCAGATCTTAAAACTTCAGGAGCGATTGGCTCAACGATCTTCACTCTGCATTACAAAATCGGGAAAAGTAATTATCGCTATTACTGATCTTAATTTATTATTAACACCCACCCAATTGGCCCATCTTGTTAAAAAATTGGATTGCTACAATGCCCTCAATTTAGATCGAGGGACTGACTTCTTCTCAATTATTTGCTTGAATCAATGATTTTTCACTAAACTTACCAACCCTTCGACGAGTGGCCGATCTTATTCTAGTAAGCCAGGTAAACTTATTCTCGCTTAAAAAACAACCAAATAATTTATATTTCACGTCGGGAATGACCTAGTAGACAGATATTTTAGAGATAAAATTAGCTTGTATCGTTTTCCCCGAAACAGTACTTTCACAGGTTTAAAGTGTAAGAATTAGGTTGTTTTTTTAATTAGCTACCGCTCTAAAAATACCAAATTTTGCAGAGGTCCCATTCTGGATAACTAATGTCCATAATTTACCATCTGCATCTTTATACAGTTTGGCTGGAACGGCAAACTCTTTCTTTAAGCTGAGGACAAATTAAAAGCAATCTTTCAGGTTGGGCTAAAATTCCTCCAGTGATCAGTAAGCAAAAAAGCCATATCTTTTTCTTCATAGTTTTGAATATAGCACAGATTGCTTCATAAATTACGGTATTTCTTTCTAAGACTCTTTTGATGATACTTCTTATTTTTGAAGAGGATGTTGTGATTGATGATTATAAAAAAACGTGTCGTTTAGTCTTGGGGGGCTCTCTTTCTGTTTTGATTACTGTCCCATTTTCTAATCCAATTCTTAAATAGAGAAATCCGAGCGATAAACAATTTTTTTGTACGATGCTTCCTTTGTATTACAAAGTGTAAAACGCGGTAGAAGTTGGGAGCGTAGTGTCGATACCGGACAACAAGTGGAGGTTCCCCAACGACGATACAGAATTTTATTTTTCCACCCAATTAAATGATTATCTTTGTATTATTGTGTTCTTTCTCATTAGCAGATACCCCTATCGTCAGCATAGTTTTACAAACTGGAAAGCAAAAATTTTCTTGTTGAATCATCAACCACAGCCAAAGGAGAACGAAGGCAAATAAGTGGCAAAAACACCCTAAATAGACTTCCAGAGTGCAAATTATAAAATTTTTGCCTACTCTCTTGCTTTTGAACTACTTTGCAATCAACCACAAACCTAGAGGAGGAGAGTTGCTAAAATAGGTATTTTAGCCTTTCATTGAGTCAAAGAAATCATTATTTGTTTTTGTTAGCTTTAAGCGATCAATTAAAAATTCGCTTGCTGCTACTTCGTCCATAGGCTGTAAAATCTTACGAAGAATCCAAACTTTTTGTAAAACATCCTGCTTCATCATCAATTCTTCACGCCGCGTACCCGATCGATTAATATTAATAGCGGGGAATATTCGTTTTTCAGCAATTCGACGATCCAAATGAATTTCCATATTACCCGTGCCTTTAAATTCCTCATAAATCACATCATCCATTTTGGACCCAGTCTCGATTAAAGCAGTTGCAATAATCGTCAAACTACCACCCTCTTCGATGTTGCGTGCAGCTCCAAAGAAGCGTTTTGGACGTTGAAGCGCATTCGCATCCACACCCCCGGTTAAAACTTTCCCTGAGGCTGGAATTACAGTGTTGTAAGCTCGTGCTAATCGAGTGATAGAATCAAGCAAAATTACTACGTCTTTTTTGTGCTCAACGAGTCGCTTTGCTTTTTCAATAACCATTTCTGCTACTTGGACGTGACGGAGGGCAGGCTCGTCAAAGGTGCTGGCCACCACTTCTCCTTTTACAGAGCGATCCATTTCCGTGACTTCTTCCGGCCGCTCATCAATTAACAGCACAATTAGTACACACTCAGGGTGATTACTGGTAATCGAATGGGCAATATTTTGTAGCATTATCGTTTTACCCGCCTTAGGCGGTGATACGATTAAACCTCGTTGGCCTTTTCCAATAGGTGCTACCAAGTCAATAATTCGAGCAGTAATATCTTCCGTACTGCCATTTCCCATTTCCATTTGGATTTGTTTATCCGGAAAAAGTGCTGTTAGGTTTTCAAAAAGAATTTTGCCCTTAGAAGCTTCGGGTTTCTCTAAATTAATTTCATTAACTTGTAATAAGGCAAAGTAGCGTTCGCCCTCTTTGGGAGGACGAATTTTGCCTGAAATCGTATCCCCAGTACGTAAATTAAACCTTCGGATCTGGCTGGGAGAAACGTAAATATCATCAGGACCGGCCAAGTAAGAACTGTCAGCGGAACGTAAAAATCCAAAACCGTCTTGGAGAATTTCCAAAACTCCATCGCCAAAGATGTCTTCCCCCTTTTTAGCATGAGATTTTAAAACCGCAAAAATAATATCTTGCTTTCGGGAGCGTGAAACATACTCCAAATTCATTTCTTGGGCAATTTCCATTAACTCTGGAACTGATTTCTGTTTAAGCTCAGTTAAGTTCATAACTTATTGATAAAACCTCTTCGTTGTTTAAATAAATCGATTTAGGACTTGCCCGTTATTTCGAACAAGCATCCTCTTGCAAAGGTGTATCCCGATTGGTATTCATAGTTAGGAATAAACCTAAAAGCGATGGGATTATAACCGGTAGGCCACCGTGATATTGGTGATTCTAGTGGCTTATCATGAAGAATGCAAGTTCTCGTCTAAAAAAGCGGCTAACTGCGATTTGCTCAATGCACCTACCTTAGTAGCAATCACATCCCCTTCACGAAAGATCAAAAGACTGGGTATTCCTCTTATTCCATATTTAGCCGGTATCTCTATATTATCATCCACATTCATCTTGAACACTTTAACACGACCAGAATATTCTTTCGCTATTTCCTCTACGATCGGACTAATCATTTTGCAGGGTTGACACCATTCAGCCCAGAAATCCACCAATACGGGCTTGTTTGCTTTAAGGACGTCTTTGTCAAAATTATCATCCAACGTGGAATGTACATATTCGCTCATAAATTATCTCCCTTGACAACATCCTAATAGAATCCAGGTGCTGGAGCAACTATTTCCTATAACGCCCACCGCGTTCCTATTTCTATTATAGGATTAAAAACAATTATTGAAATTAATTGCAACAAAACCAACAAGAAAAGATCTGAAAAATCAAATCCAGCCACTATTGGAATAAATCGACGTACCGAACGCATTAAAGGCTCCGTAATCAAAAATATTATTTCTGCAACCGAACTGCGCTGTAAAGAAGGTGACCAACTCATGATTACTCGGATGATTATGGCGTAAAAATATAAATTCATAAATTTGTTGCCCAACGAGCCAATTGCTATCAAAAATAATCCTAGCCAATGAGGCATTACCTGAAACCGAAACCCAAATATAAGCAAGACCTGAATAAGCTCAAAAACCATCAGCAGTAGAACGATAGCGAGATCAAATCCCCTAAAACCAAGAATAATACGCTGCAAAGGGCGAACAAAAATATTAGTTAAGCGAATTACCAATTGCGAAACAGGGTTATAGTTAGCGCCCGTTTTTTGCATCAGAAAACGAAGCATGAGGATAATAACGTAAAGATCAAAAATAAGACCCATTAAAAATATACCAGCATTTGTAAATACAATCATATCTCTGCTAATGGTGTGAATATTTTTCTAGATATCCAAATTTTCATCACTATTAGTATTCCTATTTTGACCATTTCAATCTTCTTTTCTTCTTGAGACCCATCACAAAAAGTTATTTTCGGTTTTTTTGGGAAACAAAAATAGACGTCTAGTCTACTATTAGGTTTCCCTAATAAATGAGAAGTTGAACCATTTCAACTAAATAGAGCATCTAAAATATTCAGCTCTTGACTCAGAAGGGTAAGCTGCTAAAGGCTGGCCTGCCTGTCGAGACTGCACAAGTTAAACTAAAAAGTCCTTGTCTGCCTGTGAACAAATTTACTGATTATGAGATCTCTGCGGAGCAGAAGTTCAATAGGATTGCCCTTGCTCGGCTCAACGCGTTTTTGCTTCGCAAAAATCTTTTATCCTATAATCGCACTGCGACGACTTCCTCTAATCACAATTCAACATCAGGAAGATAATGCCGAATGGGTTTACCATCCACTTCAAACCATCCCTGCCCATTTTTAGATATTTCGGGGGGGGGCTAGCTCTATGCGATAAAGGATGAATAATTTTAACAAATAGCCTCTACTTGGGTAGGATTGGAATTCATCAGAATTAATAAATCTCTCCCTAAGACAGAGGAGTTTATTTTCGTCTAGAGAAAACTTCTCACATTTTTTAAAATATATTCTATCAAAAAAAGCTGAATTTGGATCAGCTTAAATTTATCTTCCGATTGCAGCAATAGGGTCTTCAATACAGTCATTATCCAATTATAAGCTTCTTCTACATTGATGGAAGGAGCCAAGTCTTCTGCTTTAATAAATGATCTCAGCTCTTCCCGAAAAATCGCTAGATTTTTGGTGTCTCCTCACTTTCTAAACTCCAGCTTACTAAAAATTAATGATTGAATATCATAGCTTGTCCAATTTCTCTTAAATTCCTCAAATAAGAAGTTAATAATAGACCCTTGAAAAATTTCTGAAGATCCTTCAATAATTCTAATCAAGGTAGTCCGGATACGATCAATACTGCCTTCCTGGCGATAGATTAGCCAATTCATCACCTGCTCCATAATCTATTCTCATGAAAAATTTAAGCATGACCTTTCACCTCACAATTTAAATAGACTTGCCAAACTGTTTGCCCCTATTTTTTTGTTCCTAGAATATCAAATGAGAGTAATAAAATATTAAATAGGATAGGGCAATTGCGTAACTTATCGAGCGCTTTCGCTGAGTTAACTATCTATGACATTCGTAACATGGAGATTTGGCTTGTTGGTTAAAATGAAAAACAATCCACTGCGTTTTTTTAAATCGACTTCTCTAATTCAACGGATAATTCTTTAGCACGCTGAACAGCTGCCTTTAATACGTTAGTAAATAATTCGGGCAAGTTGCCCGATTTTAATACTTTAATCGCTTGTTCCGTTGTGCCACCCGGAGATGTAACAAATCGACGCAATTCGACCAGATCTTTTTCTGCCTCCAACGACATCCGCGCAGCACCCCATACCGTTTGAGCCGTCAGTAATTGCACCGTTTCTTTTGGTAGTCCTAAACCTTCTCCTGCTTCCTGTAAAGCTTCCATCACGAAAAAAATATAAGCGGGACCAGAACCAGAAAGAGCGGCTACCTCATCAATTTGATCTTCCAAAGATAACCAAACCACAAGCCCAACGGCGCGAAGAATGGATTCTACCAAATTTCTTTGTTCCTTAGTCGCCTTCTCATTAGCAAATAAAGCCGTTGCACCAGCTCCCACGGAAGCCGGAGTGTTCGGCATGGCTCTTACAATGGCTGGCTCGCTTTGTAGCCATTGCTGAAGCAATTTAACCCGGACACCAACAGCTACAGAGATAATAAGAGGATGAAGCGTATTAACGATGTCTTTCAATTCTTCACATACTCCTTTAACCTGATTAGGTTTCACAGCCAGAATTATAGCATCGGCGTTCGTTGCGCCCTCGCGGTTATTCTGAGTCGTGCGAACTTTACATTTTTCTCGAAAAAAAGTGAGCTTATCAGAAGTAGGGTTCGTAACACAAATACAATTAGAATCATATCCATTAGCAAGCAGACCGACCACAATATTGCATGCCATATTGCCACCACCAATAAAAGTAATATTAGCTATGCTCATGCGTCAATCTTCCACATGATTTCTTTTTAAAAACTAAGTTATGTTTTAATCTCGCGGACCAAAAATACCGGTACCTATTCGTACCATCGTGCTTCCTGCCGCGATAGCTGCCTGAAAATCATGGGTCATCCCCATCGATAACGTATCCAATAAAAAACCTTCTTCTATTAATTGTTGTTGAGCATTCTTTATTTTTTCAAAATCGTGTTTTTGCGCCTTAAAATCCTTTTTAAAAGCTGGAATTGTCATTAATCCGCGCAATCGCAACCGCTTAAATTGATTTATTTCAGCAACGAATTTTGGCAAATCAACAAGACTAATTCCACTTTTATTTTTCTCCTCACTGATATTGATCTGAATACAAATGTTTAAAGGAGATTGTTCCGAGGTTCGATATTGGTTCAACTGCTCCGCAATTTTTAATCGCGAAATGCTGTGTACCCATTCAAAATGAGTCGCGATAAGACGCGTTTTGTTAACTTGAATAGCTCCAATAAAATGCCATTCCAAATGAAGATTCTGTAAAGCGGCCATTTTAGTAAGGGCTTCCTTCACATAATTCTCCCCAAACAGAGTTTGTCCCCCAGCAATTGCTGCCTTCAATTTATCGATATTTTGTGATTTGCTAACAGCTAATAGAATAATGGAATGATGTTCCCGCCCATATTTTTTTTCTGCTTCACGAATTTTCTGCTCAATATTTCTAATATTTGTTGCTATGGACATTTTTCTATATCAAATTTAAAAAGAAATTATTCAATTACCGGGCCTGCTTTTTGAATAGCATCTGTTACTTGAAACTTTACAAAATTTTCTCGAAATTTTTCTATCAACGTGAGGGCTTTAATATCGTACGCTCTAACATCTGTCCAGGCTTGGCGAGGATTTAAGATTTTATCCTCTACACCGGGAGCCGATTTAGGGATTGCCAAATTAAATCCTTTCAAATTTTCTGTAGGTTGATTTCTCAATTTTCGAGTAAGTATGGCATCAATGATGGCGCGGGTTGTAGGAATGGGAAACCGCACGCCTCCTTCGCCATAAGCACCACCTGCCCAACCCGTATTGACAAGATATACTTGACATTGTGTTTCTTCAATTCGCTTCATGAGCAATTCTGCATATACCGTGGGAGGACGAGGGAAAAATGGCGCTCCAAAACAAGTGCTAAAGGTGGGCCTCACACCTTTGACACTTCCCACTTCCGTGCTGCCTACTAAGGCGGTATAACCACTCAAAAAATAATACGCAGCTTGTTCTTTCGTGAGCAAAGCAACGGGAGGTAATACACCATACAGATCACACGTCAAAAAAATGACTGAATCTGGGGGTCTTCCACGATTGTCTTTGACACGCAAGGAAATATGTTCTCTGGGATAAGCAGCACGGGTATTCTGGGTTAAGCTCGCGTCCCTATAATCGGGTTGACCATCCGCTTGTAAAACTACATTTTCCATAATAGCGCCATGACGAATGCTTCCCAGATCATGGGCTCGCGTTCTGAAGATAAATCTATACACTTGGCGTAGCAACCCCCTTCAAAATTAAAAACTCCTGTACGGCTCCACCCGTGTTCATCGTCACCAATCAAAAATCGATTAGGGTCTGCAGACAATGTTGTTTTGCCCGTCCCCGATAACCCAAAAATAAGGCAACATCGCCCGATTTACCAGCATTTGCAGCACAATGCATAGGTAAGACGTCATGAGGAGGTAAGAGATAATTCAATACCGTAAACATTGCCTTTTTTATCTCCCCCGCATAAGCCATGCCTACCAAAAGAACGCGACGTTGCGAGAGATTAATTATGACAGCAGCATCACTATTTACTTTATCCCGTTCAGGATCCGTTTTTAACCCGGGCACACTTAAAATAATCCACTCAGGCTTCCCTTTGGCATAATCGCCATCAGGTCGAATAAAAAGATCACGAGCAAACAAATTATGCCAACCAAATTCAGTAATTACTTGTACCGGAAGAAAATAATTCTCATCTGCCCCCACTTGTAAATGAGACACATACATAGGACGCT
>NZ_NIQB01000083.1:0-1548 GCF_018687865.1 Coxiella-like endosymbiont of Rhipicephalus sanguineus
CAGGACTTAGGACGATAGCTTCTAATCGTTTTGCTGCAATTTCAAAAGAATTACGTGTACGGGTACTGGTTTCAAAAAATAAATTAGCGACCACTTGCCCCTTTAATGTGTCAAACACTTGATTTTCTTTGATATTACCAAGAAAGTCGTTCGCTCGTTTCAAAATCAGATCAATTTCATTGCGGGTGAGCGATTGCATACCCAGTAGGTGATAAGGAAAATCTTTCTTAACCATTGTCGATTTGACCTACGTTTTCTTGTAACCACTGCTCCAATATTAGCTTGGCGGCATGACTATCAAATTGTTGAGGAAGCTTAAATTTTTTTTGAAACTTCTGCTCAAACCAGAATCTTTTGGCTTCAATAGTGGTAAGACGTTCATCTACGGTGTAAACCGGAAGGCCCGATTTTAATTTCAATTTGTTTGCAAATTTACGTGCAGCATGAGTAAGAGGCTGCTCTGAGCCATCCATGTTATAAGGAATTCCAACGATAAGGATATCGACCTTCCATGTTTCAATAAGCTCTTTTATTTTTTCCCAATCTGGAACCCCCTTTCCAGCTTTTAAAATAGCGACTGGATTTGCTGATTGTGTTAATGTTTGACCTACTGCTACACCAATACGCTTCAGACCAAAATCAAATCCTAATGCTGTAAAATGGGAAAATTTAACGGCGTTCATACCTATATACCTAATTGGGACATGAGGTACAGCTATTCTACCATTCTTAAGCATGACCTACTTGATCAGAAAGTCGGGTGATATCAATTCCAATCAGAGATGCTGCTTTTTGCCATCGCTGTTTTAAAGGCGTTTCAAACAAAATAATTCGATTATAGGCACAATAAGCCAATCATTGCGAGAAATTTCTTGTTCTAACTGACCAGCTTCCCAACCAGCGTAACCTAATGCAACTAGAAAATTATCAGGACCTTTATTATTAGCAATATCTTCTAGCTTCTCTTTAGAAGCAGATACAGAGAGTTGGACTTTTTTGTTTTTAGCCTGTTTTTCATAAATAATAAAACCATTTTCTTGGTTGATCGGTCCTCCCATTAAGATAGGAAGTTCCCCAATATTGGAGACCGTGAGTTTAATATTCAAATGTTCTAGCACGTTACTCAAAGTCACTTGTTGCAGAGGCTTGTTAATAATTATTCCTAGCGCTCCTTTATCGTCATATTCGGAAATATACACAACAGATTGGGTGAAATTAAAATCATTTAATTGGGGCATGGCCACTAAAAAATAATTCGATAAAAAATTTGTTTTTAACATACCAACTCAAGTATGCGGTGATATTTCCTAGGCTGCAACTCCCTTTTCAATACATCAATAATTTGCCATAATGATTTCATTTTAGCATGGCTGAGGGAAAGCATATGGACCAAATCGCTTCACGAACTATTTACACCGATCTTTCCGTTGATGAACTCATTCAGCAAGTCCTTAAAAAGGGTGAGGGTAAATTGAGCTCGACAGGTGCTTTGGCTGTTACAACCGGTAAGCGGACAGGACGCTCTCCTAAAGATCGATTTATTGTCAA
>NZ_NIQB01000084.1:0-23275 GCF_018687865.1 Coxiella-like endosymbiont of Rhipicephalus sanguineus
AATACCCACAAAACGATTTATTAAAATGATGAGCGAACGCGATCATCTACGAAAAATATTTTTCGCCACCTGGGAAAAATATAATAAAAAAGAGCCGCTTTCTCCCCTGGAAAGCCAACTAATTTCAGTGATCCTAGTTCACTCCGAATATCACAGCGTTTTGGATAATCTGAGTAAACAACTTCATCAAAACTACACCACTGATACGAATCCTTTTTTACATATGAGTTTACATTTAGGGCTCTTGGAACAATTGAATACGGATCGTCCCTCGGGAATCAAATCTTATTATCAACAATTGCTGAGTAAAGTGGGCGACTCCCATAAGGTGGAACATTTGATCATGGATATGATGGCCACTTTCATTTGGAAAGCCCAACGAAATAATATGCTACCTGATGAACAAGCTTATATTAAAGCGTTGAAAAGGCTTACAAAAAATATTGTCTCTAGCGAATAAAGGGTCCGCTAAAAATAAAAAAAACCAGCCTCAAAAGAAGCCAGGGATACATTATTTGACGGGAACATGATTTTAGAAATAAGCACCAAATTGGAAGATAACCATGTTTCGAGTACCGCCAATATTTGCTGTTGGGACAGGCAAACCTGCACCGGTTAACCGGTTACTTCTTGCTAGCACAGTTCTGCTGCAGTTAATTCATGATGATATTCAAGCCCCGTCATTCTATTTTTCCAAATAGAAGTACTAACTTACAAAGATATAACTATTTTTTGGCAAATTAAAAGCAAGTGCTTCCCAAGTTTGACTCATAGGCAAATCCAAATAAAACGGAGCTATCATGAATACGTGTGGTGAAATCAATTTCGGCATGTGCCCCGCACGAATAAAGGCCCCAACGCCGTTGAAGGTCACGTCTTGTGGTGCAAAAAAAGTTCGTGTCGCGAAAAGATATTTCAGGATTAGATTAAAGGGGCCTTTCATAACTTCTATATACCCATCTACCCCAGGAACTGAATGTTGTAAGTTGATCCCTTCCAAGAGTCACTCCTAATCCGCCGAACTCTGTAAGGTAGCATACTGAATATTTCCCTCAAGAAAGGCCGTTATAAATTATAAATGGATTAATGCGTTTATCTTGCATTTCCTGCGAATCAGCAATATTAGTAACATACCCAGCATCAATGGAGAAATGATCATTTTGGTAACCGGTATTTACACCGCCCTGACGGAAAAGGCGCCTAGGACAAGAATTGTTGAATCCTTGAAGGCTATAAATAAAACTATAAAAGCCGTTCTGCGTATAACCTAACCACACTAGCAGCAAGAGCTTCAATCGGCATTAATAAAACCGTTAACGGGTCGTTAACATGCGCTGCCGAATCTTCCATAAGGGACATACATTTACCCTATCGTGAAATGGAAATAGACTGGAGATACATTGAGATTGCCAAATGGTCAAAAATCAGCGACTTAAATAAACCTGTGAATTGGTAACACGGCTACCGGTGTTTGGGGTAAAAGAATCATACTCCAATACAATTAACCTATTCGCCTAACTGCTTACCATCGGCATCACATCGATCACTACCGTACTGAGATTAATATCCCCTTTACTTCCTTCGACCATCGAATCATGGTTATAAATAATCTATCCTTCCAAAGCACCGCTTAGAACTACAATGGCTCGATTTTTGAGTGTGTCTCCGGCCATCCATAAATATGTGTTCGGTAATAGCGCTGTCGCAATAAAAGTAAATCTTCATTCATACTTTTGGATAGGTGTAGAGCAAATCAGCAACATTAAACGCACTTTTTAAACTGAGTAAAGACGATGTCGTTACAGTAATTCCATGACGAAATCGCAACACGCGAAAATAATCATCCCAAATAACCCATAAGGTGGCAACCTAATTTCACTTTTTCTTCTCGGGCCAAAGTACGTATAGTGGGAGAGGAATTATTCTTTTATAACTTTTTGAATGTGATGCAATTCCACTTTTAAATTATTTATTTCGTGGTCTAACTCTTCTTCTTGGTGTGTGACTTGTTGAAGTCTGTGTTTTATTTCTTCATCATTGGAGATTCTTTGAGTATCAATAGAAAAAGTAAGAAAAAAAATAAGAAATATGCTTACCCTCGCCAAAAATTTCACAAACTCCTTTTAGTTTTTCTGGCCTTCTGAGAGATTTTCAAGAAAGGTTTTTTTAATATACACGGGTTAAATGCGTTTTGCTAGAATCAATTTTTAGCAGTGTTTCTCGCTAACATTTAAATTAGGCGCGATTGAAAATGAATGAAATTACAATAATTCAACCCGATGATTGGCACTGCCATTTACGTGATCATTCCTATCTTGGACGAACAGTTACCGATATTGCTCTTAGGTTTGGGCGAGCCATTGTTATGCCGAATTTAGTTCCGCCCGTGACGACAGTGGCACAAGCTAAAGCATATTGTGAAAGAATCAAAAAACACATCCCTGCTAATTCCAAATTCATTCCCTTAATGACGCTTTATCTTACCGATACTTTATCAGCGAATGAAATTAAAGCTGCCAAACAATCGAGCTTTATTGTGGCTTGTAAACTTTATCTTGCAGGATCCACTACGCATTCCCAAGCAGGTGTAAAAAGCTTACAGAAAATTTATCCCATTTTAGAGGTGCTGCAATCCATCAATCTGCCTTTGCTGATCCATGGAGAAGTCATCGATCCAACCATCGAAATTTTCGACCGAGAAGCTGTTTTTATTGAACGAGAACTAATTCCTTTATTAAAACATTTTCCCAATCTGCGAATGGTTTTGGAACATATCTCTACCAAAATAGGGGTGGATTTTATTACTGAGACAGCCGTGTCAACACTCGCAGCAACTATTACCCCTCATCATCTTTGGCTTACCCGAAATCATTTGCTAAAAGACGGCCTTCACCCTCATTATTATTGTTTGCCACTTTTAAAAACGAGCCGGGATCAAGCCGCGCTTATTAAAGCAGCTATTAGCGGCAATCCTAAATTCTTTTTAGGCACCGACAGTGCTCCGCATTCGCAAACAAAAAAAGAATCAGCTTGTGGTGCTGCGGGTATTTACAATGCCCCCGCCTCTATCGAAATTTATACGGAATTATTTGATCGCCATAATGCGTTAGACAAATTAGAAGGCTTTTCCAGTCGTTTTGGTGCACAATTCTATGGTTTGCCATTTAATTCCACAAAAATTACTTTGGTTAAACAGCCTTGGCAAGTTGCTCAATCCTTATCTTTTGGTCCAGATACTGTGGTACCCTTGTTAGCAGGTGAAACATTGAACTGGCGACTTAGTCACATTTCTCAATAAAGACGACTCGTAAATTAAAACCTATGATCGAAAACCACTCCCATCCAGACCCTTTAAAAGAGCGATTTGGCGGTTATCTTCCCGTTGTTATTGATATTGAAACGGGTGGATTGGAACCTCTTAAAAATCCTATATTGGAAATAGCTGTAGTTTTAATTGAAATCAATCAAGAAAAAAATTACATCCCGGAGAATTATTTTCCTGTCATGTATTGCCCTTCGAAGGCGCTGCTTTAGACCCCGCGTCGTTAGAAATCACGCGAATTGATCCTTATCACCCTTTTCGCTTTGCTATTGAAGAAAAAAAAGCATTGCAGGAATTATTTGTGTTTGTAGAAAAAGCTGTGATGACTCAGGCTGTCGCCGAGCAGTGCTCGTCGGCCACAACGCCTATTTTGATTTATCTTTTATCCAGACAGCCATGAAGCGTTGCAAGATAAAAAAATCTCCCTTTCACGCGTTTACCTGTTTTGATACGGCTACTTTAGCAGCTACCGTATTTGGCAAACCGGTGCTCGCTAAAGCACTACGAGAGGCTCGTATCCCCTTTGATAAAAATGAAGCACACTCTGCCATTTATGATGCCAAGTGCGCAGCTGAATTATTTTGTTACATTGTCAATAAAATTGGGCGACGATGGCGGCGTGAAGAGCAAAAACACTCTTCCCCTTCTCCCATCATCGCCTAAAGAAAAAGTGAACGAGAGTAAGGGTTAAACGACTTCTTCCGAAGTAATAATCTCTGCTTCAGATACGTTCTTTATGTTTAAGGTGCTTCTATTTTCGAGGACCGCATTTACCGCATTTACGCTGCGCTATGTACTAGGCGTTTTCTGCGTTTCACTGGAGTTAAAGGACCTTTTCTGCTTCGCAAATTGTAATATTTGCGGATCTATTTTAATTCTAGCTCGAGATTACTGTCGCCCTTTAAAAAAGAGAAAAAATTAATTATATTTATAAATTGTTGGCATTTTCCGCCAAATATTTTGCAACACCTGCTGGAGAAGCCTGCATCCCAACATCACCTTTTTTCCAGTTTGCCGGACAAACTTTACCATTTTCTTCAGTAAATTGGAGGGCATCCACTATACGTAGGATTTCCGGAATGCTTCGACCCAACGGTAAGTCATTTACAATTTGAGATCGAACAATTCCTTGCTTATCAATTAAGAAAGCACCACGTAAAGCAACTCCGGCTTCGAAATGTTCTACTCCATAACTACCGCAAATGCTATGTGAAACGTCCGCAGCTAAAGTATACCGGACAGGTCCAATCCCACCTTTTTCTACGGGAATATTACGCCAAGCATAATGGGCAAACTGTGAATCTATAGAAACAGCCACTACCTCTACATTGCGTTTGTGGAATTCATCAATCGCATGATCCAAAGCAATCAACTCAGAAGGACATACGAATGTAAATCAAGAGGATAAAAGAAAACCAGCCCGTATTTGTTTTGGATGGCTTCAGTTAAATTAAAGTTTTCTACGATATCGCCATTCGCCAACACTGCAGGGACCATAAAATTAGGGGCTTCACGACCCACTAAAACTGCCATAATGCTACCTCCACATTCAAATTGGCACTAATTCAAATTGGTACTAATTTAGCGCTATATTGGTTATTTGTCAAATAATATGAAGAATAGATTTTTCATTCTAACCACACGGCTGCCGCTAGAAATTGTAGCTATAATGTGGTATCGTGCAAAAGTCAAGCAATAAAAATATTAATAAGCGGTTCCTGGTGAACACCTAAGTTTAGTGATCTTTTGGGCTACTAGCACGGTGGCCAATAAGTAGAAAATCACTAAGTTTAGGTTTTTTCGCTAAGAACTTCTAAATCAATCAGAAGGAAACTCAAAATGGCCTTTGAACTACCGAATCTGCCTTATAAGTTAAACGCCCTCGAACCTTATATTTCTCAAGAAACCCTGGAATACCATCATGGTAAACACCATCGTGCTTATATGGACAAATTGAATAAACTTATTAAAGGCACCCCCCTTGAAAAAAATCCCTTGAAGAAATTATCATGCAATCCGATGGGGACATTTTCAACAATGCAGCCCAAAGCTGGAATCATACCTTTTATTGGCATTGTATGAGTCCAAAGGGTGGTGGGGACCCGAACGGCGATCTTGCTTTGGCGCTAAAAGAACATTTTGGGTCATTAGAAAAGTTTAAAGAAGAATTCACCAATTCCGCTAATAATCATTTCGGTTCCGGGTGGGCGTGGTTGGTCCAAGATAAAAATGGAAAACTAGAAGTCTTAAGTACAGTAAACGCTCGCAATCCCATGACGGAGGGTAAGAAACCATTATTAACCTGGGATGTATGGGAACATGCCTATTACATTGATAACCGCAACGATCGTCCCAAGTATGTCAATAATTTTTGGCATATAGTCAATTGGGACTTTGCAACAAAAAATTTTCAATCTAAATGATCAACGTTATTGTCAACGGAATTAACGGTAAAATGGGCCATGTGGTTAAAGAGAGTATTACGGCTCAATCTGATCTTAATTTAGTTGCAGGAACGGGACGACAAGATAATTTAACGGAAATTATTAAAGCGACGGAAGCAGACGTGGTCATCGACTTCACTACCCCTCACGTAGTTTTCACTAACACAGAAATAATTATCAACGCGGGTGCGCGTCTCGTAGTTGGGACTACGGGATTAACCTTAGACCAGATCGGTATTCTAGCGAAACAATGTCAAGTAAAAAATTGGGTGGAATAATTGCTCCCAATTTTTCTTTAGGCGCCATCTTGATGATGAAATACGCCAAGGATGCTACCCACTATTTCCCAGATGCCGAAATTATTGAAATGCATCATCCTCATAAAGTGGATGCTCCTTCAGGCACTGCAATCAAAACCGCTCAAATGATGGCGGAAGTAGATGCTTCTTCTCAAGGAACTAAAGAAGAGACCCCTCCCAACTCCGCTCGCGGAGTATTAAAAAATAATGTGCCTATCCATTCTATTCGTCTTCCCGGTTTATTCTCCCATCAATCCGTAATTTTCGGCGGGAATGGCGAAACTCTGACCATTCGCCATGACGGAACGGACCGCAGATGCACAATGTCTGGCATTTTTCTGGCGTGTCGAAAAGTAATGGACTTAGATCATTTAGTGTATGGTTTAGAGAACATTTTGTGAAAACTAGTCAGGGGTTGAGAACTAGTCAGGGATATTGATAATTATGGTGTAATAAATTCCAGGATAAATAAGAAAATCAAAAGTTCTCGTTGTTTCTCTTTTTTTAAAAAATTTCTCGATCGTTGGGAGTGGCGGCAAGGCATGGCTTTTCTTCATCATGGCTTTTCTTCATGCATAATGAAGCACAACAAGCCATAAATAACCTCTCGTAAGCAAAATTAATGTGCTCATTTTACTGAAAGAACTTTATTTTTGTTCCTTAACTAAAAAATTAGTTGTCGTGACTTCTGAGTTTGGAAGCAGAGTTTTAGGAGTCGGAGGATACCAGCGAAGATCTAAATCGCGAGCCGCTTTAACTTCATCCAATCGCCCCACGGGCTGACGATGCGGCGCGTTCTGCACTATTTCAGAATTATCTTTTATCTCAACCAAATTTTTTGTAAGGCTTCTATAAAACGATCTAAAGTCTGTTTACTTTCTGTTTCGGTGGGCTCGATTAACAAACATTCAGGAATTAATAAAGGAAAATAAATCGTTGGCGCATGAAATCCGTAATCTAAAAATCGCTTAGCAATATCCAATGCAGTTATCCCATATTGGCGAGTTAAAGGTTTCACTGTCACAATAAATTCATGAGAAGCACGCCGATTCGGGAAAGCCAAAGTAAATCTTAACTGCGCTAAACGTTTCATTAAATAATTAGCATTTAAAGTAGAAAATTCAGCGACCCTAACAGTTCCTTCCTTGCCTAACATGCGCAAATAAATATACGCTCGCAATAATACACCTGCATTACCCATGAAAGTCGATAATCGGCCAATCGTTTTTGGCCGGTGTTTTTGTGTGATCCAATAATATCCCTCATCATTTTTTCCAATCATTGGCACTGGTAAAAATTCTACAAGTCTTTTGCTAGCTGCTACAGGACCTGCACCAGGACCTCCTCCACCATGCGGGGTTGCAAAGGTTTTATGCAAATTTAAATGCATTACATCAAATCCCATATCACCCGGTCGATATTTTCCTAAAATCGCATTTAAATTCGCTCCATCGTAATAAAGCAAGCCACCAGCGTCGTGAATAATTTTCGAAACTTCTATAATTTGCCTTTCAAATACACCCAACGTCGAAGGATTAGTTAGCATAATACCGGCCGTTTTCGGCCCCACCATTTTTTTCAATTTTTCAAGATCGATATCGCCTTCAGTTGTCGTCGCCACTTCTTTAACACTATACCCGCACATGGCGGCAGAAGCAGGATTAGTGCCGTGGGCAGCCTCAGGTACCAGCATTTCCGTGCGTTCATAATCACCCCGAATTTCATGATACGCCTTTATCATTGCGACGCCGGCAAATTCACCTTGAGCACCTGCCATAGACGTTAGCGAAACTTTTTCCATTCCCGTGATATCTGCCAACATAATTTGTAATTCATAAAGACATTGCAAAAAAGACTGGCTTTGTGGCTCAGGTGTTAATGGGTGGCGTTTTAAATAACCTGGGAGCGAAGCTAATCGATTAGCTGCTCGTGGGTTGTATTTCATTGTGCAAGAACCTAGCGGATAAAAATGCGTATCAATTGAAAAATTTTCCGTGGATAATTGGGTGAAATGTCGAACTACTTCAAGTTCAGATAATTCAGGAAGATTCGGCAAATCCGAACGTAATAAATCTGATGGAATATCATGAGCTTCTATTTTTCCCTGAATTTTTTGCGACCCTGCACGTCGATTTTCTTGCGATTTTTCAAAAATTAGCATTTTTTACTCGTTTTCTGTCGTAATCAAAAAGTCTATTGAGTAAATTATTTCAAGGAAAACTTTCTCATAATAGGCTATATCTTCATTGGTCTTCGTTTCCGTTACACAAATTAACAGACAATTCCCTAGTTCAGGATAATCCTCTTTTAAAGAATACCCAGCTAAAATCCCTCGTTCAGCCATTTGGCTAATCACTTTTTCTACTGGTTTTTTCAATCGAACTACGAATTCATGAAAAATAGGTCGAGTAAATATCGGCGTAATTTCTTTGAGAGACGATAAACGCTGAAACAAATCCCGCGCTTTTGTGTGGGACGCTAATGCCACTTCACGTAAACCTTTTGCTCCTAGTAAACTTAAATAAATAGTAGCTGCGGTTACCACCAACCCTTGATTAGTACAAATATTTGAGGTGGCTTTAGAACGGCGAATGTGTTGTTCGCGGGCTTGCAGGGTTAAAGTAAATCCTTCACGACCCTCCCCATCAACGGTTCTTGCTACGATTCTCCCTGGAAGTTGCCGTACGTATTCTTTCTTACAACCTATAAATCCAAAATAAGGTCCGCCGGAGCTAAAGGAACCCCTAAAGGCTGTCCTTCGCCACAGACGATGTCTACGCCTCGTTGTCCCCACTGTCCAGGAGGTTTTAATAAGGTCATTGCTAGGGGATTCACGCTAGCAATCACTAAAATATCCTGCCCATGAGCCCAATCTGTTAACGTATCCACAGCTTCTAAAACGCCAAAAAAATTAGGCTGCGGAATAATGAGAGCGGTAACATCTGTCATATCCACAGTACTTAGCCATTGGAAATCTACTATTCCTTGTTTAAGATCATAAGGAATAACCTCGACATTAATTTTTTGCTGTTGGACAATTGATGCCAGGACTTTTCGATAAGCTGGGTGGACAGTGGCTGGGAGTAAAATACGGCGTGTTTTGCCTCGCTTGAGGCGGACTGCCATCAACGCTGCTTCAGCTAAGGCGCTGGCGCCATCGTATAAAGAGGCATTAGAAACGTCTATGGCCAGCAATTCAGCCATCATGGTTTGATATTCGTAAATTAATTGCAAGCTTCCTTGACTGGCTTCAGCCTGATAAGGCGTATATGCCGTGTAAAATTCTCCTCGCGTGGTAATTTCCCACACAGCCGCCGGAATGTGGTGTTCATAAGCACCGGCACCAATAAAACATAGTGATTTTTTAGGCTCGCGTTCCTCCATGAGATGGGTAATAGCTGCTTCATTTAATCCTTCTGGAATCTGCTTGAGTGCGGCACGCATTAAATTAGAAGGAATCTCATCAAATAATCGTTCAATGTTATCAGCACCTATAAGGGCTAACATTTCCTTTTGATCGTTAGGTGTATGGGGAATAAAAGGCATTATTCTTCCTGGGTTAGAGCTTCATAATCAGAAGCGTTTAATAACTCATCGAGTTCACTTTCGTCATTAGGTCTGATGCGATAAAGCCAACCATCTCCGTAAGGGTCACGATTTACCAAGGCTGGGTCCGTTTGAAGTGCTTCATTAACTTCCACCACTTCACCCGTTAAAGGGGAGTAAACATCAGCTGCTGTCTTTACGGATTCCACCACAGCTACTTCATCACTAGCATCTACTTGGCTATCGATATCCGGTAATTCAATAAATACGAGGTCCCCCAGCTGTTCCTGAGCATGATCCGTAACCCCCACCGTAAAAGTACCATCGGATTCCTTCCTTACCCATTCATGACTTTTGCTGTAGCGTAGTTCCGCAGGAAATTCTGCCATTCTTATCTCCTTTAAAAGGTTTTTTTACCTCGACACACAAAAGGCGGCTTGATTATCTTAACCGGAATTTGTTTACCTCGCCGTTCGATAGAAGCAACCTCAAACGCCTCATTAGGAATACGAGCCAGGGCAATAGCCTGTTTTAAGGTAGGAGAAAAACTACCGCTGGTAATTTCTCCTTTCTGCTGATTATTTAACCAAATTTTTTGATGATTCCGCAAAACACCAGGCTCTTCCATGATTAATCCAATCAGCTGTTCTTCAATGCCTCGGTCTAATTGGTTCTCTAAAGCGGTGCGACCGATAAAATTGCGGTTGGGATCGTCCCAAGACACCGTCCAACCAAGATTGGAACAAAGGGGAGATGTTGTTTCATCCATGTCGGTGCCATATAAATTTAACCCCGCTTCCAAACGGAGGGTATCTCGAGCTCCTAACCCACAAGGTCTCACTCCACCACGCACCGCTCTTTGCCATAATTCGTGCGCTTGTGCATCGGGAAGAATCATTTCGAGCCCATCTTCCCCGGTGTATCCGGTACGAGCTATCAATAAATCATCTGACAAAATAAATTGAAAAGGCTTGAGCTGCGTTAATTTTACATTGATCGCTTCATCAAAAACCTTTTGAGCGACGGAAAATACCTCAGGGCCTTGAATGGCAATAATACACATTTTAGGCTCCTCGTTAACACTCACTTGATAAGATCGGCTTTGCTTTTTCATCCAAGCCACATCTTTTTCTCGAGTTGCCGCATTAATTACAAGTCGATAATGAGAGTGGGATAAATAATAAACAATAAGATCATCGATCACTCCTCCAGTGTCGTTCAATATACAGCTATAGAGCGCACGACAGGGCTCCTTAAGTTTCGCAATATCATTAGCTAATAAAAAGCGCAAAAAAGACGTAGCATCTTCGCCTTTTATATCAACAATACCCATGTGGGAAACATCAAAAATACCAAGATGCTGCCGCACTTGGTGATGCTCATCAATTTGTGATCCATAATGGAGAGGCATTTCCCAACCAGCAAAATCAACAAAGTGAGCCTTTGCCTGAGAATGTTCTTCGTAGAGCGTCGTGCGTCGGAGCATATGGCAGAGATTATATTGGATAAGACTAGGGATGCCAAGCAATCAGAGACTTAATTAAGGATAAAAAAACCCTGCTTTAAGCAGGGTTTTTTCTAGCGATAAAAGCTTGAGGCAATTACATAATGCCGCCCATACCACCCATACCGCCCATTCCTCCCATATCACCACCAGCCATGGGTTCCTCTTTCTCTTTTGGAGCTTCAGTCACCATGCATTCCGTAGTAATCATAAGCCCCGCAATGGAAGCTGCATTTTGCAAGGCCGTGCGGGTAACCTTGGTGGGATCGAGAATACCCATCTCAATCATGTTCCCATATTCGCCTTTAGCAGCATTGTAACCATAATTTACATCTTTATAATTCAATACCTTATCGGCGATAACGGCAGCTTGTTCTCCTGCATTTTTTACAATTTGAGAAAGTGGATAAGCCATAGCGCGACGGGCAATTTCAACACCCGTGCGTTGATCTTCATTGTCCACGTTGATATTGTCCAAAGCCTTATAACGCGGATCAATGCCACACCACCGCCAGGTACCACCCCTTCTTCCACAGCAGCGCGAGTTGCATGAAGAGCATCTTCCACACGCGCTTTTTTCTCCTTCATTTCAACTTCCGTCGCAGCACCCACCTTAATTACTGCAACACCACCAGCTAATTTAGCCAGACGTTCTTGCAATTTCTCTTTATCATAATCGGAAGTGCTTACTTCTATTTCTGCTCGGATTTGTTTCACGCGGTCTTTAATGTCACCAGTATCGCCCGCGCCATCAATAATAGTGGTGTCTTCTTTAGTGACCACTACACGTTTAGCGGAACCTAAATCATCCAGCGTTGCTGATTCTAGTGATAATCCAACTTCTTCAGAAATCACTTTAGCACCAGTCAAAACAGCAATATCTTGCAGCATCGCTTTGCGACGATCACCAAACCTGGAGCCTTAACAGCGGCTACTTTCACAACCCCACGGATGTTATTCACTACTAAAGTTGCTAAAGCTTCGCCTTCAACATCTTCTGCCACTACTAAAAGTGGTCGACTGGATTTTGCAACGTTTTCTAATAACGAAATTAATTCACGAATATTAGAAATCTTCTTGTCCACTAATAAAATGAATGGATTTTCAAGTTCTACGCTCATGTTTTGTTGATTGTTGATGAAGTAAGGTGACAGGTAACCACGATCGAACTGCATCCCTTCCACTACTTCCAACTCATTTTCCAACCCAGAGCCATCTTCTACAGTAATAACGCCTTCTTTACCTACCTTTTCCATTGCATCAGCAATAATTTGACCAATAGATTCATCTGAGTTAGCTGAAATGGTTCCCACTTGAGCAATGGCAGTTTTATCTTCGCAGGGTTTAGAAATTTGTTTCAATTCTGCAACAGAAGCGGCTACTGCTTTGTCAATACCGCGTTTTAAATCCATCGGATTCATACCGGCTATAACGGCCTTGATGCCCTCTACCAAAATAGCTTGCGCTAATACAGTAGCAGTTGTCGTGCCGTCACCAGCATCGTCCGAAGTGCGGGAAGCCACTTCTTTAACCATTTGGGCGCCCATATTTTCGAATTTATCTTTTAACTCAATTTCTTTAGCAACACTCACACCATCTTTAGTAATGGTTGGAGCACCAAATGATTTATCTAATACAACGTTGCGACCTTTAGGGCCCAAAGTTACCTTCACGGCGTTTGCTAAAACATCCACACCACGGCTCATTGCGTGTAATGCTTCATGAGAAAACTTTAAAACTTTTGCAGTCATTTTTCTTCTACCTCTTTATTTCCACTGTTGGTTATTCTTCAATTACACCCATAATGTCATCTTCTCGCATGACGACATATTCCTTGCCACCAACTTTGACTTCGGTGCCAGCGTATTTGCCAAACAAAATACGATCGCCCACTTTGACATTCAAAGCGCGAACCTCACCATTCTCAAATTTGCCGGGCCCAACCGCGACGATTTTCCCTTCAGAAGGTTTTTCAGCGGCAGAGTCTGGAATGACGATGCCACCTGCTGAAGTGCGTTCTTTTTCTTCAAGACGATGGACCAGCACTCGATCGTGTAATGGACGTATATTCATGCTTTCTCTCCATATTTAAACTAATTTTTTGCCTTAATAAGCTCATTAAGTATGAGCGACAATCACTAAACCATATAGGGGCACCAAATAAAAATTCAAGGGCAAAAGTTAAAACAAAAATGAAAGCACAGAATTTGAGTATTAGTAGTAGTTCTATACAGACGAAATGAGCAAGTGGAGGAAAGCGAAATTGACAAGCTCCAGAAACGGAGGGTTGGGGTGAAGGCAAAGATTATGATAAGCTCAGCGCGAATTCGATTTCTGTGGCGAGGTTATTTTGCTAGATTCATTTAAAACATTACGCACACTGGCCGTTAATGGCAAAACTTATCACTACCATAGTCTCTCAGGAGCAGAAGAAGCAGGGCTTTCAAATATTCATTCCTTACCGTATTCACTAAAAATTCTTCTAGAAAATCAATTACGTCATGAAGACGGCCAAACAGTTACCCATAACCACATCGAAGCTTTCGCGTATTGGCTGCGAGAAAAGAACTCCGACCAAGAAATTACCTATCGGCCCGCTAGAGTATTGATGCAAGACTTTACTGGCGTTCCTGCCCTTGTGGACTTAGCCGCCATGCGCGATGCTATGGCAGCCATGAAAGGTGATCTAGCTAAAATTAATCCCCACTGTCCCGTGGATCTTATCATTGATCATTCGCTCCAAGTGGATGAATTCGGCAATAAAAAAGCTTTCCTCGATAATGTGCATATAGAAATGAAACGAAATTATGAGCGGTATACATTTTTAAAATGGGGACAACAATCATTCCGCCATTTCCAATTAGTTCCCCCCGGAACCGGTATCTGCCATCAAGTGAATTTGGAATATTTAGGGCGGGGAGTATGGTCCAGCCCCATAGGCGATAAACTGTTTGCCTACCCGGACACTGTGGTAGGGACGGACAGTCATACTACTATGATCAACGGCCTGGGAGTTCTCGGATGGGGAGTGGGAGGTATAGAGGCAGAAGCGGCCGTGTTAGGTCAACCTATTTCTATGTTAATTCCTAAAGTGATCGGCTTTCGTCTGTCAGGTAAATTACGAGAAGGCGTAACTGCGACTGACCTTGTTTTAACGGTAACTCAAATGTTGCGGCACAAAGGGGTGGTAGGAAAATTTGTGGAGTTTTATGGTCCGGGTCTCGCCGAACTCCCCCTCGCCGATCGTGCAACTATTGGCAATATGGCTCCGGAATATGGAGCTACTTGCGGTTTGTTTCCTATCGATGTGGAAACTATTAAATACATGGAATTGACCGGTCGTGATCCTGAAGTCATTGAACTGGTGAAAGCCTATTCTAAAGCACAAGGCACCTGGTACGACGAAAATACGCCAGACCCCTCTTTTAGCGACACGCTCTCCCTAGATCTTTCCACGGTCGAACCGAGCCTAGCAGGTCCCAAGCGGCCGCAAGATGGTGTTAAGCTATCTGCTTTAAAAAAAGCTACCGAAAATTTTGTTACGATGGCCAAACGAGATCAAGAATTAGATCAAGCATTCAAGAGCACCGATGATATGGATCTCCACCATGGAGATGTAATGATTGCAGCGATTACCAGCTGCACAAACACCTCAAATCCCAGCGTAATGCTTGCTGCAGGCCTTCTGGCCAAAAAAGCTGTGGAAAAAGGCTTACAAAGAAAGCCTTGGGTAAAATCGTCACTAGCCCCGGGATCCAAAGTAGTCACAGATTATTTACAAAAAACACGATTAATCAGTTATTTAGAGAAACTTGGGTTTTATTTAGTAGGCTATGGTTGTACAACCTGTATCGGTAACTCTGGGCCGTTGCCCGAAACGATCGCTAAAACGATCACAGAAAATGATTTAATTGTTTCAGCTGTTTTATCGGGCAATCGTAACTTTGAAGGCCGAATCCATCCTTTAGTCAAAGCGAATTGGTTAGCCTCGCCCCCGCTAGTAGTAGCTTTTGCCTTAGCTGGGACCACTCGAATTGATCTTACTAAAGATCCGGTAGGAATAAATGCTCAGAGCGAGCCTGTTTATTTACATGACATCTGGCCGTCGAATTCAGAAATTGCCAAAGCCGTTCAGCAAGTACGCAACGAAATGTTCCGTAAAGAATATGCGGATGTGTTTAAAGGCCATGGTGAATGGCAACGTATTACTGTATCTGCGGGCAATACTTTTGAATGGCAAGGAGATTCTACGTATATAAAAAAACCTCCATTTTTCGAAAATATGAAAAGCCAGCCCGAACCTTTAAAAGAAATAAAAGGGGCACGTATTTTAGCGGTTCTCGGCGACAGCGTAACAACAGATCACATCTCTCCCGCAGGCGCTATTAAACCAGATAGTCCCGCCGGTAAATATTTGATTAGAAAGGGCATTGGAATTAAAGATTTTAATTCCTACGGTTCTCGGCGGGGAAATCATGAAGTGATGACGCGAAGCACCTTTGCCAATATTCGAATTCGAAACGAAATGCTATCGAACGTAGAGGGTGGATTTACCAAGCACTTTCCTGATGGTGAGCAATTATCCATTTATGATGCGGCTATGAAATACCGCGATGAAAATATTCCCCTGCTAGTAATTGCCGGGAAGGAGTATGGCACAGGCTCTTCTCGTGATTGGGCTGCTAAGGGTCCACGATTGTTGGGCGTTACAGCCGTTATTGCGGAAAGTTTTGAACGCATCCATCGTTCTAATTTAATCGGCATGGGTGTTTTACCACTCGAATTTAAAAATGGCGCTAACCGTAAAAGTTTAAAATTAGAAGGCAACGAAATAATTGACATTACGGGAATAGAAAATAATTTACGTCCCAATAGGTGTGTTATCATGACGATCAAGCGCAAAAGCGGAATTATTGAAAAAATTTCTCTGCATTGTCGAATCGACACCGAAAATGAATTGGCTTATTACCACCACGGTGGCATTTTACCATTCGTATTACGTCAAATGTTATCGACTACGTAGGGTGGATTAGCGCCGAAGGTGCGTAATCCATTTTAGAGAATTCTTTCTAATCTTTTGAAATTATTATAAATTTCTTGTCTAATTTTGTAATTTCCTATTGTCGCTGAAATATGCTCAGATAAGAAAAAACAAACAGGAGAAATAGGCATGAAAAGTTGGATAAAGATTTCCTTTTTTCCCCTTATTTTTTATTCTCATCATTAAAAAATGCTTCTAACTTAATGACTTATATGACAGAGTCGTCCGGATATTCTCCTCCGGATGGTCAGCATGCGGCTTATCCCCTTTTATAATTCTTATCCCAGCCAGTATGACAGTCAACAAAAAATTTCTAATCTTGATATGTTGGATAAAGCGGAGAAATCTGACATTATCGTCTATGCATTTTTGCAAGTGTGGGATTCAAATTCTGCAACAAGCCAAAAATATGGTGTCCCTTCGAGCTCAGTCGGACATTTACATTTCGACGATTTATAGGCTAATCTGCCAGGAGGACTATCCCTGAATATGCCACCTAGCAAAGATTTTGCAAAGATTTTGTTCGCAATCATCGACAAGATCCTGCACTACTGTTCAACAAGACTGTTCGACAGGTAGTTATCATTTAGCTTTGTTAAATTACAACGATAAAGACGTCGAGCAAATGAATAATTTCGGCGCTTTTATAAATTTAGCTGTAAGATCGATCTAACACAAAAAAATTATTTCCATTGGTGGCGCTAATACCATTCAAAATAATTCGGTTTCTACCGATACCTTTCAAACTATTTTTGCCAACCAAGAGGCATTTTTAGCATCGCTGCAAAATTAGTTAAATCAAATAAAAGCTGTCAATGGCGTTGATTATGATTTCGAACCACCCATTAACCCTGATGGTTCATAAAAAAATCCGATGTCTCAACCTTAACCGGACTATAATCAGTTATTTAATTTAATTAAAGCAACTCGGGAACGCCTGGGCGTTATTCTTATATTTCTGTAACCATTACCCCAAATAAAGATTATCTCCAATATATTAATAAATCCGTTCCGGGTTGCTTGATTTAAAACAATTGCTCCATACGTAAATGCAATTTCGCTAATGACCTACGATTTACACGATCCTTGGGATCACACCAACGATCCTGGAACGCTATCTTATGTGATGCTCCAACAACCCAATTTTCTACAGCCACTCCTATAATATTCATTACGGCGTAGAAGAGATTGCTCAACAAGTATTGGATTACGGAGTGCCTGCAAATAAACTCCAAATCGGAATTGTGACCTATGGTCGCGGCGGCTTCTTCAGGGGTAGAAAGGGGGACTTCTTCCTATGCCGGCCTTAATCAAGCTTGGGTGGGTCCTAGTCATTTTCCGGCCCGTTATCTCAATAATCAAGACGGTATGTTGCCTTACAAATATATCAACGCCATTTTACAAAGTGGGGAGGGTTATCAGAACTATAACATTACACAAGGCAATAAAATTATTGCTTCTTACGTTTATAGTCCCATTGCGAAGCAGTTTGTGGGGTATGAATCCCTGGACGAATTGAAATTGAAGTCCCTCTGCCAATTGATCCATACCCAACACCTCAGAGGCGCTATTTTGTGGGATGGGGCACACTTAGTTAGCGCTTATCGGGGAGTATGTTAAAATATCGGAAATGAGAGGTTTTTTATTCGCTTTAGAATTATTTTTATTTTCTATTCAATAAATGCTGAAATTGCCTGAACAACCCCTCCCTGTTGATGAGGCGTTTCAATTCAGTGCTAAAGCCAAAGATTAGCAAACCATCATTAGCATTTGGCAGATAAAACCGGGACTCTATATTTACCGCAATCGCATCTCTTTTGATTCACTCAAATCGACCGAAGACCACCTAGGACAACCACTCTGACCGGAAGCAAACCCTACTAAAGATTATCCAGGGCTTGGGAAACTGCCCGTTTATTCGGGGCTATTAAAAATCCCTATTCTGATAATTAAATCAAGCCCCTCAACACTTTACCTTCGGATAAATTATCAAGGTTATTTGGAACAAGGTTATTGTTACCCCCCACTTCAAAAACGATAGTCCTCAATCTCGCTGGAAATTATATGCAACCTACTTATCCCTTAGCAGTAGATATTGCTCCAGATAAAACAATCTCTTTAAAAAAAAAGAAATTATACCTCCCACCGAACAAGATAAAGTAACCTAGCTCTCGGAGCATAAAAATTTATTCCTAATTTTAGGGAGTTTTTTTGGTTTTGGTTTATTACTTTCCTTTACACCCTGTGTGCTGCCTATGATTCCGATTTTATCGAGCAATTATTGCCAGACAAAAAAACCGCATCCTTGGCGATCGTTTAGTTTGTCCCTAACAGTATGTACTGGGAATGGGAATTACTTATGCCCTTACCGGGGTTATTTTTCGATATATTGACCGTACTGTTCAAGCTGTTTTTCAAAACCGATGGGTTATTGCTTTATTCAGTTTAATTTTTATTGAAATGGCTTTATCTCTATTTGGATTATCATAGCCTAGAACTCCCCTCCCAATAGCAAACGTGTTTAACAGAAATTAGTAATCAGCAAAGCGGCACTTACATAGGCACGGCTTTAATTGGGTTGTTTATCTACCTTTGTGGGTTGGATTAGCTATCAGCTCTGCCCTGGCGTTAGGTGCTCTTTCAACCACACAAACGACTTCGCAAAAAATAGGAAAATCCCTGGGGTTAATCTTATTTATTTACGGAATTGCCTTGGTTACTAGTGCAGTTTCTAGAAATACTAATCCGCTCCACCCTTTTCTGGGAATGTTAGAAAACAAAAAGAGAGTCAAGAGCGATTTATTTCAGTTTATCCACTTCCAGAAGTCGAGCAACAAGTAAAAATAGATCAAACTCAACAATCAACCTATCATAATTGATTTTTACGTGGATTGGTGCATTTCCTGAAAACAAGATGGAACCAATCCACCTTTGCAAATCCAAGAGTGCAAAAAGCGCTACAACCTTTCCGTTTGTTGCGTGCAGATGTCACAGACAAACAATTTAGAAAATTAATTGGTGGAAAGACACTTTGGAGTCATTGCCCTACCCACTGTCCTATTTCTTAATGTCAATAGTAAGGAGATCCCTAACTTACGTATTGTAGGTGAGATATCGGCTTCAAAATTTTTAAATCATTTAAAACAGTTACAAGTAGGATATATGTATTTATTTAATAGAATAAAACTGATCCTAATTTGAGTATTTTCTGATCAAATACACTCTAAAAAGTCTAGATCTTACCTAGATCTGCACCGAATAAGTCGATAACTTTCAATTCTAGACAATCGGGACCAAGTAAGGCAGAATTACTGACACAGTTATTTCTCGCAAAAAGCGGGATAGTGATTTGGTAAAAGTATTCTGACAGATTACAAGGAACTTCTTCATGGACATACGTAAAATTAAAAAACTCATCGAATTGATCAATGAAACAGGTATAGGAGAAATCGAAGTAAAATCCGGCGAAGAATCAGTACGCATCAGTCGATTTCCTCAACAACAATCTTCTATCGCTCCTCCCACGCCTACTGTGCTAGCGGGTTTACTGGCACCCTCTACTAGACCTATTCCTACTCAACCAGAAGCGAAGGAAGCTCCTGCCGCGGGAACCTTAAGAGGTCACTCTTTGAAATCTCCTATGGTAGGGACGGTCTATTTATCACCAACCCCTGGAGCCAAGCCTTTCGTAGAGGTTGGACAGCGAATTTCTATGGGCGACACCGTGTGCCTTATTGAAGCAATGAAGATGTTTAATAAAATTGAAGCGGACAAAAGTGGTGTCATTAGCGCTCGCCTCATCGAAAATGAACAGCCGGTGGAGTTTGATCAACCACTCTTTATCATTGAACAAGACTAGGCGGGTATCTTCATGTTTAAAAAAGTATTAATCGCTAACCGTGGCGAAATTGCCTTACGCATTCACCGAGCCTGTAAAGAAATGGGTATCCAAACGGTAGCCGCTTATTCTACTGCCGATCAAAATCTCATGCACGTACGATTGGCTGATGAAGCGGTTTGTATTGGACCGTCCAATAGTACTAATAGCTATTTGAGCATTCCGTCCGTTATTTCAGCCGCTGAAATCGTTCATGCTGATGCCATCCACCCAGGCTATGGCTTCCTTGCGGAAAATCCAAATTTTGCTGAGCAAGTGGAAAAAAGTGAATTTACGTTTATCGGCCCTTCCCATGACACTATCCACCTCATGGGAAATAAAGTCTCAGCCATTAAGACGATGAAAGAAGCCGGTCTTCCTTGCATTCCTGGCTCTGATGGTGTCCTAACTAAGGACAATGATGCCAATATAGCAATTGCCCGCCGTATTGGTTATCCCGTTTTAATTAAGGCCGCGGGAGGCGGCGGCGGTCGAGGGATGCACGTAGTTTGTCAAGAGGCAGATTTATTAAATTCCATCACTTTGACGCGAACAGAAGCAGCCGCTGCTTTCGGGACGGATGAAGTTTATATGGAAAAATACCTTGAAACCCCCCGGCACATCGAAATCCAAGTACTTGGAGATGGTAAAGGGAATGCTATTCATCTGGGAGAACGTGACTGTTCCATGCAACGCCGTCATCAAAAAGTTATTGAAGAGGCTCCAGCCCCAGGTATCACACCGGAACAACGTGCCACTATCGGCGAGCGGTGTGTCCGAGCTTGTATTACTATAAATTATCTAGGTGCCGGAACCTTCGAATTTCTCTATAGGAAAGGCGAATTTTATTTTATCGAAATGAACACACGGATTCAGGTAGAACACCCCGTCACCGAAATGATTACGGGTATTGATATTATAAAAGAGCAAATTCGTATGGCCGCGGGACAGCCTTTACGTTACAAACAAAAAGATATTGAAATCAAAGGACACGCGATTGAATGTCGCATCAACGCTGAAGATCCTAAAAATTTTATGCCATCTCCTGGAATCGTGACCGCTTATCATGCTCCCGGAGGTTTGGGCGTGCGTATGGATTCTCACCTTTATACCAATTATCGAGTTCCTCCTTATTACGATTCCCTCATCGGAAAATTAATCGCTTACAATGAGAATCGTCCCGAAGCTACTGCTCGCATGAAAAACGCCTTAACTGAGTTGGTAATTGAAGGAATAAAAACTAATATCCCGCTTCATCAGATGATGATGGAGGACGAAGCTTTTTGCAAGGGAGCACAAGACATCCACTATCTGGAAAAAAATTAGGGCTAAAATGAGTTTCCGCTCTATCCTTCTTAGCCCTTAACGCAGGATGGCTTTCATTTCCGAGCTAAGGAATCTCGTTTTTTAAAAAAGAGATTTCTATTCTCGTCTTAGGAAGCTTAGGTAGTATTTTCAAAGCGGAAGCCCGCCCCCAACTTTGATTAAAAATCAGGATTTAAAAGCTCAGTACTAACCGGGAACAGTTGAATTAATAATTAATCTCAAGAAAATTCTGAATTCAAGATAATAATCCAAATAAATCGTTAGGATTTCTGCTTTCAGGAACCATATCAAGCATATGCCCAACATGGAAATCTTCTGCAAGACTATATACCAACCGTAAGATCACATAATCTTCTAAGGCAAATCCCACAGAATCAAAAACAAAAATTTCATCATCTGAAGTGCGTCCTAATTTTTTCCCTTGACTTAACTCCCATAATTCCGCATAAATGTTCATAGAATTATAATCTTGTATTTCTCCTTCCTCTTTAGATTGCTCAAGGAATTCAATAACTATTTTACTTTGTTCTAGAATTTTGGAATCTAATTCCGTTTTACCTGGGCAATCTCCGCCAATAACGTTTATGCTCATCCCTGGCTTTATCCATTCTTCTTTTAATATTTTTGATTGTTTTCGAGCAGCTGTAAGAGTGGTAATAATATCAGCATTTTTCACACTAGATTCCGCATTTTCCTTTTGTTGCAAATCAAAACCATAAGGCAACAAATTCTTTGCAAATTTTCCCATTGCGTTTGGATCGATATCAAAATAATTAATAGTTTGAATATCAAACAGAATTTTGTGGGCAATCATTTGAAATTCCGATTGCGCTCCAGTGCCTATGATGGCGAACGTTTTGGAATTGAGTTTAGCCAGATATTTAGAGGCTAAGGCAGCCGTAGCAGCAGTTCGTAAGGCAGTTAATAGTGTCATCTCGCTTATCATAAGCGGATAGCCTGTCGCCACATCTGCCAGTATCCCAATTCCAACAATTGTTTGTTTATTATCTTTTGGATTATGTGGGTGACCATTAACATATTTGACGGAATAATAATCTTTCCCCCAAAAAGGCATTAACTCCAAAATTCCTCTCTCTACTGTTGAAGCCACGCGAGACATTTTTTCAAACTCATCCCAGCGGGAAAAGGTCAACTCCAATCTCTCAATCAGCTGAGAAAAAAATCTCCAAAGTCATCTTTCGAATTAAATTTTTCACATCATCGAGGGTAATAATCCTAACCATTAGTTAATCCTGTATGTTATAGATACGCAATCAAAAAAATTCTTAATAACTATCTAATGCCATGAGTATAATTTTCTCTTTATCCTTTTTTATGTAGATCAATAGATCATCTGGCTTTTCCTGAATGCCTTTATAATTTAGTTCATGATCATGATATTTTTTATGGGGATGGTTTTATTGTTAACTAACAGATCAACCACTTTCTTAAGTTCTTCTAAAATCAATTTTTTATGCCGGTATTTTTAAGACATTTTTTGAACGTCTTAGTTTGCTCTAATTTTAGAATTAGAGATTATCAACCTGATGATTGAATTTAGTTAATGTCAAGGTCTCTATATTACTTAGATCAGATATCTACGATGGCTTGATTCAGCAGTTTATTCTCTTTATGAGGCACAGCACTCATCAAAGCTAACCGCGCATAGGAGCTGACTGAGAGACCCATCTCTTTAGCTCTTGCTTTGATCATCTTATTTAATTTCTCATCTACGGTTATTTGAATCTTGTAACTTATAATCTCAGCTCTAAATAAATCTTATAGAATAATATAGAATAATTAATTTAGAATTAAACTACTTCTTTCAAAAGGAATCTGGAGTGAATGGTACAAAAAGGGCTTTGATCTTGTTTTAATTCATGTCGACATGGCAATAAAGGCTTCTCTTCGAGTAC
>NZ_NIQB01000085.1:0-634 GCF_018687865.1 Coxiella-like endosymbiont of Rhipicephalus sanguineus
CTCATCATTTTAATAAATCGTTTTGTGGGTATTCACATAAGTCATTAATAAAACACTCGGAGCATTTAGGATGACGTGCGGTACATATATAACGACCATGTAAAACGAGCCAATGATGAGCATCAACAAGATATTTTTTAGGAACCACCTCCATTAATTTATTTTCAACGGCTAACGGTGTCTTTCCAGGAGCTAAGCCGGTACGATTAGCTAGGCGAAAAATATGAGTATCAACGGCAATAGCAGAATGGCCAAAGGCGGTATTTAAAATAACGTTTGCTGTTTTGCGACCAACACCCGGTAGTGCTTCAAATTCTTTTCGTGTTTGGGGTATTTGTGAATGATATTTTTCTACCAATATTTTGCAAGTTTTTATGATATTTTTAGCTTTGGTGTTATATAAGCCAATAGATTTAATATGGTTCTTTAAACCTTCTTCCCCGAGATTCAACATTTTTAAAGGCGTATTCGCTACTTTAAATAGCTCTTTAGTGCTTTTGTTAACACTCACATCGGTAGCTTGGGCGGACAACATTACTGCAATTAATAATTCAAATTCCGAGAGATAAATTAATTCCGAAGTGGGTTTCGCATTTCGAGCTTTAAAGCGACGAAAAATTTCTTCGCGTTCACT
>NZ_NIQB01000086.1:0-20938 GCF_018687865.1 Coxiella-like endosymbiont of Rhipicephalus sanguineus
GCTTAATAATAGCCCCACAAGTGTATAAAAAATGCCTGCCGCAATAGAAAATTCCGAGTATATTGTAAACAAATGCACCAAATAAATTTTGTTTAATGTTGCGTAATGTCGCCTTAGAAATTGCAATGGCATTAACAACCCCTAGGAGGGATCCACTACTAATTAAGGTAATATCAGAACTTTCAATTGCTACATCCGTCCCCGCTTCAATGGCAAAACCAACGTCGGCTGTAGCCAATGCAGGCGCATCATTAATTCGATTAGTAACCATCGCAACTTTTTCCCCTCTTGTTGCAATTCTTTGACTTTTTTTGCTTTATCTTCTGGAAGTACTTCAGCAATCACTTCTTGAATCCCCACTGCTTGAGCCACAGCATTTGCCGTAATTAGATTTTGTCTCCAGTAAAAATGACAATTTTTAATCCCATTTGTCGTAATCTAGCGAGTACTCTTTTAGAATCTGATTTAATCGGATGAACAATAGTTAGAAGACCGAGAATTTTTCCATGACTCATCAATTAGGGAACTCCCTTCAATAATTTTTCCGTCCACAGGGACTTTTTGCCCAGCCTAACGCGCAGGTGTTCATCCAATGGCCACGAAGAATAATAAAGAACAAAGAAACAAAAGAATCTAATAATAACCCACAGCCAGCCATTGAATGCATGATTGATTTACGGATGGAAGCGCCAAAATTTATTAATCATCAAAGGAAATCTTACAATAGCTGCTACAAAGGCTTTTTTTTGATTAAATTACGGAAACAATTTTGAAATTCGTCAGTATGTAAATCTCCCTCATCGATGTCAAAATGCGCCTCATATCCTTGTTTGTTTGACTACCTCAATTAATTTTTTCAGATCGATATATCCTCTCAATTTCCGCTTGTTTCGTAGCCAAATTTACCGCAACAGATCTTATACCAAGGACGTCTTTCAATGCAGTTTTGATACTAGCTACGCAACTAGCACAATGCATATTTTAATACTCAATCGGTATTTCATAACTCCTTCAAACGTAAAATAAAATTTATTTTAATCTGCCTGTCTCGAAATTAATAACCCACCCCCATTCTGAGCTTTTTGCAACAAATCCCTCACAAATACAATAACCCACAACAGCTACTAATGTTTCATTACAATAAATTAACGGTATGGAATCGCGTTGCCAAACTGGGATTCTCCATTCTTGCATTAATTTTTTTAATGAATGACTTTTTTTTCGCCCTACTGGTCGGCATCGTTCTCCCCCTTGCCGAAAACGTACTGTTAACCCACACAGATTAATTGCAGTCTTAATTCCCTTACCCTTTCGTTTTACTGCTTTCAAAATGCCTAAATTATTGGGAAGGGCCAAACAGCCCTGAAAGTCCCAAGGGATAATTAAGCTGGTATCGTAGAGCGGTGAAAAAGCTGATAAATACAGCTCATTTTCATATCGACGAACTTCTACGTCACCATAAGTAAAAATGGGATTTGCATCTTCTTTTGCCTCCAATACGTCTTTTCGTATCTGCTCTAATTGCTTAGTTTGAGGTGCAAGAAATCCCTCACGAGAAATCCACCGTCGCAAAATATTTCGCTGTCGCTCAGGCATTAATTGCAAAAGGGGTTTAATTGCCAATTTCGAGCTTGTTTGCATAGCTTGCAAATCATTATCCGCTAACCAATCAAGCAAAATAGCGGCTTCAGCACAATGGCTTGCTGACCGTGAAACAATGGCAAACACCTTCGGCCACCGCTGCTGTAAAACAGGTAATACTTCATGGCGTAGATAATTGCGATTAAAGCGCAATTCTAGATTCATATCATCTTCAATCCAATGCAAATGATTTTTTCAGCATAAATTTTTAATTCATAGCGATTAAAATTTAATAGCGGACGCAATAAATGTCCGGAACCTAATTTCTTTTTCATTGGCATAGCGCTTAATCCTTTGACACCGGAGCCACGCATTAACTGCAATAAAAAAGTTTCCGTTTGGTCATTTTGGGTGTGGGCTGTTAAAATATTTTCATCCTCGCAAATAATACGGCGAAATATTTCGTAACGGGCTTTTCGGGCAACCGCTTCAATGCTATCGCCTGGACGAATTGTTAGTCTTAACCGTTCCGCCTGAAAATGTACTTTTAATTTCTCACAAATATGTTGACAGTGTTGCTCCCACTGATCAGACTTTGGATTAAGTCCATGATTAATATGCACAGCCTGAATGTACAAAAGCGGATTCTTTTTAAGACATTCACTCATTGCATGTAAAAGGACATGAGAATCCAGCCCCCCACTATAGGCGATGTAAAAACGGGAATAGCTCGTGAGGGTAGTTAATACCGCGGAAAGTTTTTCTGGCATAAACACGCATTCAATCCTTGCCGTAACTTAACCACCGACGATAACGTTCTTCCAAAAGAGTATCCATAGGTTTGGACTGCAAGGTAGACAAATTTAACTGTAGGCGTTTTTTGAGTTTCGCTGGCATAGCGTCGACATCGCGGTGCGCGCCCCCGAGCGGTTCTTTCACTACTTCATCAATCAAGCCTAATTCGTTGAGTCGTTCTGCAGTTAGCCCTAGCGCTTCGGCAGCTTCACCTGCTTTTTCAGCGCTCTTCCATAAAATAGAAGCACAACCTTCGGGCGAAATTACGGAATAATAGGCATATTGCAACATTAAAGTACGATCTCCTACTCCAATGGCTAATGCGCCCCCGGAACAACCCTCCCCAATTACGGTACAGATAATCGGAGTTTTTAATTGTGACATTTCATAAAGATTTCGGGCGATGGCCTCACTTTGATTGCGTTCTTCAGCACCCACCCCGGGATAAGCACCCGGCGTATCAATTAACGTGATGACCGGAATTGAAAATCGTTCAGCAAGTTCATTAACCGCAGCGCTTTTCTAAATCCTTCGGGCTTTGCCATACCAAAATTGCGAGAGATTTTTTCCTTAGTAGTCCGACCTTTTTCCTGGCCAATTACCATAACCGGTTCATTATCTAAACGAGCTAATCCTCCAATAATGCCAGTATCGTCATCGTAATGGCGATCACCGTGTAACTCATTGAAATCTGAAAACATCCGCTGAAGATAATCGACAGTATGCGGGCGCAAAGGATGCCGCGCCAATTGCACAATTTGGTGTGCTTTTAAATCAGAAAAGATTTGGCGCGTCAATTGAGCATTTTTTTCTTCCAACTTAGCCACTTCTTCTCTAAGATTGAACTCTTGGCTGTTACCCACTCGACGGAGTTCGTCAATTTTTTCCTGAAGCTCTGCAATGGGTTGTTCAAAATCTAAATAATCTAGATTCATAATTAACCTATTTATTGAAACAAGTAGAGTTTAATGTAGCAGTTCCAATGTATTTCTGCTAGGAGAGTTAGTGTGTTATTATTTGCTTATAAGGGGTTAAGTATCCTTATCATTGCCATCGTTACCCTAACGGCAGGTTTTGCATCCTTACATTTTATTCGCCGTTATCAACATTTATTATCAATGGGTGATGCTTTTGCTGATGGTATCTTTCTAGGAGCAGCCGTCTTTCATTTATTCCCTGACGCCGTTCAGAGGCTATCGAACGAACTCAGTGCATTGAGCTCCTATGTGCTGGTTATTGTGCTTATGGGGTGTGTATTTTTACTTCTGTTTAGCCTTGAGCGTTCAATTATACTGAGAGAAAAACAACGTCAAATTATTTCCGCCGAGCAAATGTGTACGGCGAGTGCTTGGATGTTAACAGGAATTTTGTCGGTTCATGCTTTCATTGCTGGAGCCGCACTCGGCATTTCCGATTCAGCCAGCATTGTTTTGATTCTACTAATCGCTATTCTTGCTCACAAAGGGTTTGAAAGCTTTGCTTTAATGATAGGACTAAATCGGGGTATTAAAAAAGAAAAGAAAATTAAAGTAATTTTATGGGCTTTTACTTTCGTGACTCCGTTTGGAATCATCGTGGCTGCTTTTATTGAATCATTTCTTCAAACGCAAACGGCCGCTATTATCACGAGCTTATTTAGCGCCTTTGCTGCCGGCAGCTTCTTTTACATTGGCACGCTTCATGGAGGCTATGAGCATTTTCATCCCCCACGTGACTCTTTAAAGCGCTATCAAAAAATACTCGCCACTTTACTTGGTATTGTTACAATGGGTATTGTGGCGATTCGAACCTAGACTAATTATTATGAGGCTTCAATAGAAATTCGGTCATCGAAAACAAAACATTTCCCTTTAAAAAAAGCTCCACCGCATTTCTTAAAATAATTGAGGATGCCACCATCCAGTTGATAAACTTTTTTAAATCCTTTCTTTAACATCACCGCAGTTGCTTTTTCGCAACGAATCCCTCCCGTGCAGAAAGTCACAACAGGTTTTTCTTTCAAGGACTCTGCCAGTTTATCAATAGCCCGAGGAAAATCGCTAAATGATCGAAGATTAAGATCAATAGTGTTAGTGAAGGTTCCCATAGTCACTTCAAAATCGTTACGTGTATCGAGAATTACCATATCACGGTTTTCTTGATACCAGCGCTGAAACGTTTCAGGGGAAATATGCGAAGCCGTTTCTTTTTCAGGATTAATATGGGGGTAACGCATCGTGATAATTTCTTCTTTAATCCGAACGATAAATTTTTTAAAAGGATATGTTGAAGAAGAACTTTCTTTATAAAATAAATCGTTAAATTCAGGGAAATCCTCTAAAAATGTTTGAAAGGCTGAAATAGCTTCGGGCTCCCCGGCCAACATGAGATTAATCCCTTCGCAACTTAATAAAATTGTACCTTTCAATCGACATGCCTTTCCTTTATCTCGCAGCACTTTTTGCAAATCCGACAATAGTTCTTTTGTTAAAGTGATAAATTTATAAGCAGCTATATTCACAATTTTCATTATTCACTCCGATTCACCATGTGCACAGCTGTTTGTGCAGTAGGATAAATTTTAATTTCTCGTACATCCACGTGGGCAGGCGAGTCACGCAAAATGCAACCTTCTCAGCGATATCTTGAGAAGAAAGTGGCATGAAAACCCCTGATAGGTAATTTTAGCTCTTTCCTCATCACCCTTAAACCGTACTCGTGAAAAATTAGTTTCAACGGCACCAGGATCAACGGAACTTATTCGAATTGGCGTACCATGAACATCTATTTTTAATCCTTTACTAATCGCTCTCAGTGGAAATTTGGTAGTGCAATATACAAAACTCCACTCGGATAAACTTGATGGGAGGCAAGCGAATTGATGTTAATAATATTATGCCCTTGGTTGCGTTTAAGCATTGTAAGTAATACATAATAGGTGACGTACAACACGCCCCATTTATATTAGTATCAATCATCGTATCCCAATCATTGAGTTCCCCTCTTTCAAATTTCTCAAACCAAAAGAAGCCCGGCATTGTTTATAAGGACATCCACATTCTACCATTCAGCCGGTAATTGATGTAATTAGTTTTTAACCGAATTGAAATCTCTCACATCGAGGGGGAAAAAATAAACGTCGGCATGAATCAGCTTTGCAAGCCCGTCCGATACCACTAGAAGGTCCAGTTATTAAAACTATTTTGTTTGATAAATCTTTAGCCACGGCAAAAAGTATATCATTTTCATTATCATGCTGAAATTAAATCAGAACTAATCATGCGGAAAATAAAATCTATTTTGATGTTATTTTGCCTAGGAGCGATGATGCCCTTAATCAGTTGTGTAAAAAATTCGATCAATCTTCAAGACCCTTATGAAAAAATTAATCGAGCAATGTTTGGATTTGATCAGGCCGTAGATTACTTAGTTTACCAGCATGTGTGTGAGACCAAAAATCTATAAAACAATTACATCGCTGCCTTTGCAACGCGATATTTCTTCTAACCACCTTCACCAATTTGGACATGTTAACCACGGTGCCCAATGACGTTTTACAAGGCAAATTTCATTGGATGTTTATTGATGCTTGGCGTTTTATCATCAATAAGACTGTTGGAATCGAAAGGCTCTTTGATATAGCCACGCGAATGGGCCTGCCCCAAGCATCATGAAGATTTTAGAATAACATTGACTTTTTATAGTGGCCATAAACAACCTACTTATTTGTTGCTCCCTTTTCTGGGGCCAACTACCTTCCAAGTAGCTCTTACTCAACCTATCGATTATAACCTCCCCGTGGCCCTATTTACATCCTAAAAGCCTTCGTTACACTATTACGGAACTGAAAAATGGGTCAACATTCGTGGGGGTCGGGCTTGGGACGGAGATTAATCTGCCTGCTGTTGACGCCGATTCTGACCCCTACGGTTCTGTACAGAGTACTTATTTGCAGCAATGCAATAAGTTATCGCCGAAAACGAAAATGATTATATCCTTTCCCTAAAACGAAAGCGACCAAGGCACCAAATATCAGTCACGGACATTAGGTGATAACCCCGGGAGGATATAGTTCTAATAGATTTTCGCCCCACTTAATTCGAGCTACAATGCCTAAAGAGGAGAGAGTTTATGCACGCTGAGAATGAATCTCTTTTGGAAAGCTTTGATAATCAGATTATTCCTTGGATAGATGCACTCTTAACAGAGTTAGAAAATAAGCTTTATACATAAAATCCTGAAAGTTTTCTACGCTCAATGAGACAAGAATTGCGAGCAAGAAATCCATTGGATTCAATGGACCATCTGCCCGCAGTTTAACAAGAAAGGACGGATGAGACTGATCCTCAATTGATTAACTTTAATAGTTTAAAAAAATATTGGAGTGCCTGAAACGTTCCAAAGCGCTTTAGAAACTTATTGGCGAAGCAAAGGCTTGAAGATGAAACCGGAAGTATCCTTTCACCTTCAAAAAATAATAAAACAAACTATTCTCAACTATTGTCAATGCGTTCTTCAACGACCCGGAATTTTGAATTCGATATCCCAGGGTGAAAAAGAAGATTCCTGATATAGAGAACCCACATCGTTGGATTCGCGAGCCGACCAGAGGCGCTATTATTGACTTCCTGAATTTAACCACCCACAAGAAAATAGGGTGGCTTTCGGATTACTTTGCCTATTAGGAGTATTTTTCATAACCATAAAAGCTGTTATTTTTTCGGATAAAAAAGCGATAACGATAATCGACTCGACCCAGATAGCGCTTTTACTTTAGCGGCCCTCACTATCTTGCTATATTTTGTAGCACTGTGTTCTTGTTGTTCTCCACTCCTCTGTCGCGGATGGGTGGTTTTGGGGTCATGGGGATGAAGGGGAAAGCACCTAATCGCAGAGCACCCAGACAATTGCGGGATGCATTATCAACACGAGATGATGAAATAAATGCTGGAAGGAGATAGAGGATTCGAAAAATTCACCCGATTCAGAAGCTCAAATCTCTCCACGGCACTTAGGAAGTTCATCACCCTTGATTCTCTCTTTGTGGTTGGTGGCAGAAAAAAGGCTCTAATAATGTTTCATGTAGCGCTTTTTCAGCCTGAGATTCCCCCGCCCGCCCAATAAGGAGCAACATCATTTTTTTGCACGCCAATATCGGCGCCCAATTGCATTTAATTCATCCATTAGGGTTTCAGCTAGACGAAAAACCATTGCGCCGAGCGGGATTGGATTATCATAAATGGACAATGGTTATCCAACATGAAAATTTTGTTGCCTTTAAAAAAGCGTTCCCCAATCGTCGCATTTTTGCCTGCACTACTAAAGGAAAGACCATTTATTCCAATGTCTCTTATTAGCTTTCAGATATTTTTTATTTGGTCCGAAAAGTCGTGGCTTAGCACAAAATATTCGAGATGGGTTTCTGGAACTTCAGAAAATTCGCATTCCCATAGGGGTTACTACACAGCACAGCATTAATCTTGCCAACGCCGTTTCTATTATTTTATACGAAGCTTGGCGGCAACAAGGGCTCAACTCATCCCTTTAATTAAGGATTTTATAATTTTTTTAGAAAATGCATTAAGTTTCTGTTTTAGCAGACCGATGTAAAAGTTCATGAACAGCCTGTTTGGGATTAAGATTTTCATGCAGAATGCGATAAATTTGCTGGGTGACAGGCATTTCAATTTTATGTTTTTTTGCGAGTGACCAAACTTGGTTGGTATTATAAAGACCCTCAATCGCCTGACCAATCGCTTGCTCCGCATTTTCCTTTCTGACACCCTCCCCTAATGCTAAGCCGAACCGGCGATTACGTGATTGGTTATCCGTACAAGTAAGGACTAAATCACCTAATCCAGCCAATCCGATTAAGGTTTCTTGTCGGCCACCCAAGGTCTTAACCAAACGGCCCATCTCAGTTAATCCTCGGGTGATTAAAGCAGCACGAGCATTCGCGCCCAGCCCCAACCCATCGCTGATTCCGGCTGCAATGGCTAATATATTTTTTACACTTCCACAGATTTCAACTCCTACCAAATCGTTATTTTGATACACTCGAAAATAAGGACTATGTAGTCGTTCAATTAAATTCTGAGAAAAATCTGCATCATTACTGGCCACTGTTACCGCAGTCGGCAATCCAGCTGCCACCTCAGTAGCAAGGCTTGGCCCCGATAATGCCGCCATAGGTAATCGACCTAATTCTACTTCGATGACTTCATGCAACAAACGATTACCGGCTGCAAGACCTTTAGTTCCCCAAGCGATACGGCCGTGGGAATTAGCATAAGGTTTAATCCGTTGAACGACTTTCTGAAAAGCAAAACTAGGCACAACGATTAATATATCCGTCACTCCTTCGAGACTCGCTTCTAAATCATAATAAACATACAACGACTTCGGAAAGGGGTGATCTGGCAAATAACGGCGGTTAATTGCTTCGGATTGCATTTCCTGCACATGTTTTTCTTCGTGAGACCAGAGTCGAACACTTTGATTTTTCCGAGACAATAAAAGAGCCAGAGCCGTTCCCCAAGAACCAGCACCGAGGATAGTTAGAGGACGATGGCGATCCATTATATCTAATCCACACGATCACTATCGTTATTCTCTTGGAAACGATCGTGCTGTTCTAAGAGCAAGTCAAAATTCACTGGTGCCAAATAGAGCTGAGGGAATCCTCCACGAACAACCATATCTGTAATTACTTCGCGTGCATAGGGATAAAGGATATTAGGACAAAAGCTTCCCAACATTGGTCGCATTTGGTCTTCAGGCAAATTTTTTATAATAAAAATCCCACCCTGAAAAATTTCAGCTATAAAAATAATTTTTTCTTTCATTTTAACCATAGCTTTCACGGTTAAAACCACTTCATAGTTGTGGTTTCCCAAATCATTTGTCTTAGTGGCTAAATTCAAATCTAATTCCGGATTCCATTCCTCAAAAAACACATGAGGGCTATGTGGCGATTCAAATGACAAATCTTTCACATATAATCGTTGGATTGCAAATTCTGGGGGATTACTTGGCTGATTAACGTTTTGTTTTTCTGCCATCAGTTTTCCTCATTTTTATTAGAAATTAACAACTTATCCAGTTCTTTTCTTTGCTCTAACTTCCACAAGTCATCGAAACCACCAATTCCTCGATCATTTATAAATATCTGTGGAACACTGCGTCGTCCATTGCTTCGCTTGATCATTTCTTCAAATTTCGCGGGTTCTTTATCCACACGGATTTCTATATAATCCACTCCTTTTTGCTCAAGCAGGGCCTTGGCTCTTAAACAATAAGGACAATAATCAGTGGTGTAAATTTCTACTTTAATCATATCATTTCACCACAGGCATATTAGCATTGAACCATGCCCCTATACCGCCAGCAAGCATATAAACTTTTTGATAGCCTTGTTTGCGCAATTTATTTACAAAATAAGGAGATTTTTGGCCCATCCCACAAACAATGATTAACGGTTGTTCTTTATATTGTTCGAGCCCTTTCAAACTCTTATCAAATTCAGTGGCAGGAATATTAACCGCATGGGTGATATGTCCTTTCTCAAAGGTTTTAGGGTCACGAATATCAATAACTACAGCCTTTTCATTATTAATGAACCAGACTGCCTTAAAAGGCGTCAAACGATTATTTCCGCCAAGCCCTTTACTTCGAGCCTCTAAAATAAATAAGGCAATCAAGGCAATTATAAACGCTGTAACTAAAAGCCAATGATTAATAAAGAATTGAAGTAACTTTTTCATAATATAACGCGTTCATATAGTAAAACCTTGGCAAGTATACTTGATTCACCCAAGGGATGTAAGCGGGTCCCTTTTTATACTTTTGCTCGAAGTATCCGTTTCAAGATGAAAACATTAAGGCGAGGGCTTCTTTTTTACTATCAGGTAAATTTGTAAGTGTTAAGGTTGATAAACCAAGTACTTTGTAAAGCCCTATTAAATTGGTTTTTGACAACACTTGTAAGTGACGCTTAATCACCTCTAAGTCACCGCGGCTGATAGGTCCCGTTAAAACTCTTTCAGTTGATTGAGCAAAATCAAGATTATCTAGAGTATTTTTCATTAGATTTAAAATCATTTTAATTCCGTCTTCGCCCATTACTCCTGCATTTTTTAGACAAGATAAAGCACTATCGCATAAGGTCACTAAATAATTCGAAGCAAAAACGGCTGCAGCATGATAAATGGCTTTATTTTTCTTATCGATTGGATAAATCGAATAATTCATTGCTTTAAAAAGGTGAGATAATAAACTTAGCGCTTTATCATCGCCTTCGAGAGCACAATAAGTAGCACAATCGTTACTTATATTAGAAGATTTGGTAAAACTTCGCATCGGGTGAGCACTAGCAATGTAACAATCTTTTTCTTTTACAGAAATCAATAGATCCGATGAAAGAGAACCACTACAATGGAGCACAATGCTTCCCGATTTCAGATTAGGGCTCTTTGCCAAGTTTTGGCAACAAGTTTCTAGAACATCATCGTAAGTGGTAATAAAAGTAATGTCAGCCGGTGGCAATTCTCGGATGCTCGCGAAGGCCTCTCCTTGTCCAATAGAGGCTATTGCTTTCTTGCCGCTTTCTAATGAGCGATTACAAACTCCTTGAATAAGAGCAACATTTCTACCTACGATTTGTTTAGCGATAGTTTTTCCCACGCGCCCCACCCCAATGAAATTTATTTTAATGCTCATGCTATTGACTCAACTAAATTATCCAGATTTTCTATCTTAATAGGTGGTAAGTTATCAGAAGGTCTAAAATGAAAAAATTGACTGAAAAAATATAGCTCAGCTTCAAGAGCCGTTTTAATATTTTTTGCGTCCCTAAATCCATGTTGCTCATAGGTGAAGGTCACATAAGCATAAGGAAGTTCCTTTTTTTCATTTCGGCAATCATCATTTCGGCTTGAGCCGGTGGTACAACTTTATCTTCCAATCCCTGTAAAAAATAATCGGGCAAGATAATTTTTCTGTACAATTAAAGGGCGATCGAGCTTTATAAACCGCTTTTTTTTGCAGATAATTTCCTATTAATGTTTCTAAATAATGTGACTCAAATTTATGGGTGTCGTCCACAAAACCTTCCAAATCCGCAATACCAAAATAGCTTGCTCCTAATGAAAAAATGTCATAAAAAACTAAGGCACATAATACTGTATATCCGCCGGCGCTTCCTCCGCGGATAATTAATCGTTCAGGATCCACCTCTCCTTGTTTTACTAGGTAAGTAGCACCATTGACACAATCAGCAACATCGACAACACCCCACTGCCCCTTTAGACGTTCTCGATAAGCTTTTCCATAACCCGTACTGCCACCATAATTAACTTCAAAAACAGCAAATCCGCGACTGGTCCAAAATTGGTTTTTTAAATTTAATGCTGTGGAAGTAGCACCCGTGGGTCCGCCGTGACTAATAACAATTAGCGGAGGGTTTTCATTTTGTGGAGCTGTATAATCTTCATTATAAGGAGGATAATAAAAACCGTAAGCTGATTTTCCTTCTGCTGTAGGAAATTCAATCGATTTTGGCGATGAAAGGTATTTTTCATCAATTTTTAGCAATGTGCTCTCATATAAGATATTTAATTGACTATGATTAATATCATAACATACTAAGACAGGAAACTTGTTATGACTTGCTGCAATAAAAATAATCCGATTATTTTTGGCTACTAACGTCGGCGCAAAATTTGAAAAAGGCAGATTTAAAGGCGAATAATAACTGTCTTCAATGATTCCCAATGTTTGTTCACCTTTATCCGTTACAATAACAGCTAAGCGATTTTCATCTAAAAAGTCATAACTTTTGAGTCTAAAATTCCATTGCGGAAAGTCGCACTCCCGTTCCATTGGACAAATAGTTTCGAATTGTGTGCCATCGTAGCAATAAATATTTCCAAAACCACTTTTGTCTGAAAGAAAATAAAGTTTTCCATCAGGGCCAAAACGTGGCTGAGAAATAAACTCACCTACCCCTCCGGCAATCTTTTGGATATTGCTTAATTCAAGCTCGGCCGTAATATCAGACTGCCAAAGTTCGGTCCCATCCCACGGCATTTGTGGCTGATTCCAACAAGTCCAGACAATTTTATTTCCTAAGATATTTAGACGGGGGAAAGAATAAAAGTCATAACCTTGTGCTAATACTTTAATTTGTTGGCTTCCATCCGTAGAAAGACCCACTAGGTCATTTTCAACAGTTTTTCCATGCGATTCCCGAACGAGAATCAGCCATTTTTTATCAGGAGTTATAACCCCATCGGCATAGCGAAGTTTCATTTTCTCGACAGCAGGGGTAATTGGCTTCGGGGTATCGCCAAGCTTTTGGCGATACCAACGCTGATCTTTGTCATTAGCAAAATAAATTATGTTCCGATCCACGAGATAATCTCCCCCACCATATTCGTGAACACGAGTACGGACATGAAAACCAAAAGGCGTAACAGCATGCATTTTGCCTTCCGGCGAAAGGTGCATAATCACATGCCGCCCTACTTCTTCTGGACGCGTTCCAGCCAATAAATATCCTCGCCGGATGATTCAATATTCATGAGAACGCGAGAGGAAGCCGCTGCCACCTCTGCACTAATAGGCGATCGCCAGGTACCATACGGAGCTTGTTTTTCATGGCCATCATTTAACTGCAAATGGGATTAAAATTCAAAGCCACTTTTCAGGTTCTATGGATGGATCACCCCTCGAAATAACTTCTTGGAACAGGTAAAATGATCGCCTTTTTAACAAGCCTTAACCTAACGAGATTTGCCGAATGAGCCAGCCAACCAATAAACCAGCAAAACATCGCCCTAAGCCTATGGTACTCATTATTCTTGATGGGTTCGGGGAAAGTGAAAAAACAGCCCATAACGCGATCAAGCTCGCTAATACACCCACCTTAGACGAATTATGGCTCCATTGCCTCATACACTATTGCACGCTTCGGGTAGTACGGTAGGCTTACCAGAAGGGCAAATGGGCAATTCAGAAGTTGGGCATCTTCACATTGGTTCCGGTCGGAAAGTACCTCAAGATTTAACTCGAATTGATAAGGCAATCTCAAGCGGTGAATTTTTCAAGAATCCTGTTCTTATTGATGCCATCGAAAAAGCCAAACAGCATGACAAAGCCGTCCATATAATTGGTTTGTTATCACATGGCGGGGTACATAGTCGGGATACCCAAATTGCAGCAATGATCGAATTGGTGCATCTTCAGGGTGTAAAAAAAAATTATTTACACGCTATCTTGGACGGCCGCGATACTCCACCAAAATCGGCGTTATCGTCTATTAAAAAAATTGATAAACAGTTCCTTAGTTATTCTCAATCTCCTTCTAAGGGTACTACCCAGTCCAAGATCGCATCTCTTATCGGCCGTTATTATGCTATGGACCGCGACAAACGCTGGGATCGAACCCAAAAAGCGTATGATTTATTAACTAAAGGAATTGCTACTCATCACGCTGCCACCGCCGAAGAGGGGCTTGCTCTTACTTATGAACAAGGCGAAACCGATGAATTTATTAAACCGACTAGCATCCATCACAATGGGGGAAAACGCCTAACCGTGCAAGATGGCGACGTCATCATTTTTATGAACTTTCGCGCTGATCGCGCTCGGCAACTCACGCACGCATTTGTTGATAACTCTTTTACAGCTTTCGAGAGAAAAGTAACCCCAAAGCTCGCCAGTTTCGTAACTCTAACAACCTATGAAAAAAATCTCGATACCTCCGTCGCTTTTCCACCGATCCAGTTAACCAATACTTTGGGTGAATATTTATCTCGTTTGGGTCTTCGGCAACTGCGACTTGCTGAAACGGAAAAATACGCTCACGTAACTTATTTTTTAAATGGCGGTCAAGAATCCCTTTTCCGGGAGAGGATCGAATGTTAATTCCGTCGCCCAAGATAGCCACTTATGATCTTCAACCTGAAATGAGTGCTGAGGAAGTAACGGATAAACTCATAGAAATGATTAAAAATGGTGATTACGATCTTATTGTCTGCAATTTTGCTAATCCGGACATGGTGGGCCATACGGGTGAAGAAGCGGCTACCAAGACGGCTATTCACACGATCGATAATTGCCTAAAGCGTATTCTTGAAGCATTGCAATCAGCCGGCGGTGAAGCCCTAATTACAGCCGATCATGGCAATGCAGAAAAAATGTTTGACGAAAAAACAAAACAACCGCATACAGCTCATACCTGTAATCTGGTACCATTGATTTACGTAGGAAAAGAAGCTCAATTCCAAAAAGGAATTGGCGCTTTGGATGATGTAGCGCCAACTTTGCTCTTCCTTATCGGGCTCAAAAAACCATTTGAAATGACAGGACGTAACTTAATTATTTTGAAATAATATGCAAGGGAATTTGCTTATCCTTTTTCTCACTTTTCTGATCGAGATAATCTTTCCATTGAGTTTTGCTGCAGATCCTTATCCTTCCAACCTCAAAAAAAATTAATCATAAAATTGCAACTATTAAAGCCATTCTGTCACAAGATCAAAATAAACGAGTCATTTATTTTAAAAAACTTAAATCAGCGGAGATAGCTTCTAACGGGATACGGTTCCACTTTTAAAGAATAGAAGAGTATTTAAAAAAACAAACTGCGTTAAAAAACAAACTGCGTTATTACAAAAATTAAACCGGGATGAAAAAGCATACGAAATTAAGCTCGCCACTCAGCATCAGGGTCTCGCTCAACAAATCCGTTCTGCCTATATATTGGAACGAGAGCCTTATCTCAAGCTCATTCTGAATCAAAATAATTCGGATCGTGTCACCCAGCTTTTGATGTATTATCATTATCTTGGTCAAAATCATTTGATTGCTATTCACGATTTGCAAGTAACTCTTAGTTAATTGCAGAATAATCAAACTGAAATTAAATCCCAAACAGCGATTTTACAAAAATTACAAAATCAGAAACGTGAAATTCTTGCTAGATTAGAAATACAAAAACGAGAGCGTCAACAAGCCATTTCAGATCTTATATAATGAAATTCAAACTAAAAATCAGCGACTGGATGAATTATTAACCAACAAACAACTATTAGAAAACACGCTAGTCGGTATCGAGCAACGCGCTCGACGTGAGGCAGTGATGAAAGTGGATTTTGCTAAATTAAAAGGTTATTTGACCTGGTACCATGAAAGGTACCCTTCTTCCTTATTTTGGCACTTCAATCAACTACAGTGAATTAAAATGAGACGACATCTTGATCGCAGCATCCGAAGACGAGCTCGTTTATGCAGTAGCTTCCGACAAAGTAGCTTTCACTAAGTGGTTGCCATATTATAGATTTTTATTGATTATCAACCATGGACATGGTTATATGACACTTTATGGACGGAATTATTTTTTATATATAAAGTCCGGTGCCGTAGTCCAAAAAGGCGATTTGGTAGCCACTGTAGGAGGAAGCGGCGGCTATGACAAAAACCAGCACTTTATTTTGCTATTCGCCATAATGCTAAACCTCTAAATTCTTTAGAATGGTGCGAGCGATGAGAAAATCGATGAAGTTACGCTGGTCAATCAGCAGAGATAAACTGCGATCTATTTCTAAAGGTAAAATTGTATTCGTAACATCATTTTTTGGTTTGGTCTTAAGTTTTTTTACATCCACCCTAGCTATTCCTCATCCATTGCTGCCAACAATAACGCCAACGCAAATTGAAAATCAAAACGATGAATTGTCAAAAAAGAATATTCAACGCTTCGTTACCACTATAGCCCTTATCCACCGTTATTACATTAAAAATGTTGAAAATGATGAATTGTTCAATAGTGCCATTAGTGGCATGATCACCAGCCTTGACCCTCATTCCAGCTATCTCGACACTAACGATTTGAAAGAGCTTAAAACGACTGTATCGGGCGAATTTATAGGCATCGGCATTGAACTTACTCTTTCAAAAGATGGACTTTTAAAAGTCATTAGTCCGCTAGACGACTCTCCTGCTGCCCGCGCCGAAATTAAACCCAATGATTTTATCTTAAAAATTAACGGACAACTGGTTCAAAATATGAGTTTACCGGAAGCAGTGAGTAGGATAAAAGGCAAGAAAGGCACCAGTGTTACATTAACGGTTTTACGAAAATTTATGGATAAACCTCTTATTTTTAATATCACTCGCGAACCGATTCATTTAATTAGCGTAAAAAGTAAGATGTTGGAACCAGGCTACGGCTACGTTCGAATTACCTTTTTCCAAGGGCCTGTGGTCACACAATTGCATGAGGCAATTTCTAAATTGAAAACGGAGTCCAATAGTCATTTGAAAGGTTTAGTTCTTGATTTGCGCAATAATCCCGGCGGACTTTTGGATGTCAGTGCTGGAGTAGCTGATAGTTTTCTCGATTCCAATAAAATTCATCAATATAACGATTACATTGTTTATACCAAAGGTCGATTTCCCGGCGCCGACATTAAGATCAAAGCTACCTCGGGGGATTTAATTTCTAACACTCCGATGGTGGTGTTAATTAATGGAGGCTCTGCTTCTGCTTCAGAAATCGTAGCAGGTGCTCTTCAAGATTATAAACGCGCCATCATTATGGGTACGCCGAGCTTTGGAAAAGGATCTGTTCAAACTGTGTTGCCTATTGGTCATGACGATGCCATTAAATTAACCACGGCTTTGTACTACACCCCAGCTGGTCGAGAAATTCAAGAAAAAGGAATTATTCCAAACGTTACTGTGCCCGAACTTACCATCAAGCCTGCTGAAATGGGCTTAACCCTCGATGAAGCAGATTTCCAAAATCATTTACCCAATGATATGGTTAAAAGCTCGAAAACAGCGGTTGAACAAGAAAAAAAACTATTGGAAGCTCAATTAGAATTAGCAAAAACAGATTACCAATTGTATGAAGCGTTTCTTATGTTGCATGGGTTAAATGCCCATTTCTAATAAAAAACTCCTATAACAAAATTCCTGGTCTACCTCAGGGAATTTTTTATTTCAGAAAATCAAAGTCACACCTATGACACCACTTTAAGTTGCGCTTACTTCTTCTATAGTGCTAGTGGTGTCGACGCTGCCATACCTTTAGTCGAGGAGCCGCCTAGTTCCCAAGTTGTTCATCCACTCTTCCCAACTTTCCAAAACACCAGAATATCCCTTTTACAGCAATTCCTATTGCGGCAATGCCCGCAGCCCAAAAGAGGGAATTCTTTCCAATCTCGCCTAACATCTCCAAGGTATCATCATTCCCACTTTCATTTCGATTAAAAACAAAGCAATTTAAATCATCCTTCGATTTACGTCTCTGAGAGCTTATTAAATTTTCTCTTAAAAGAAGCTTAAGCTCTAAAATAATCTAATTTCCGTATCTCGGCTTTAGAAATATCATTAGAGGATTTCTCTCTGATCCCATTACTGTAGTAACAGAGATGGACATTATTTTCACCAAGTCAATTTTTGTACCATGTCTAAATATCTACAAATTGTACTTTCGGTATATTTGGATAAACTGACCTGCCTGGGGGGGGAACATATATACTGTATTGATCTGTAGATACCAGATTTACCTTAAGTTCACATTAAAGAATGAGCACATCAGGACCTACTTTCGTAGCGGTGTTTACAATACAAACATTGCCTTGACCATAACTGAGGTGGGCTACTAACAACAACAACTACTAACAACAACAATAATAATAAGCCGATCACGAACTTTTTAAATATTAATGGATCTGTTTCCTTCGTCTAATTTTCGAGAGATTTCAATGCGTTCTAAACGCATCCTATGATTTTTTTATAATTTTTTCTTTATAAGTTTCTATTAGGATTTCTGTATTTTGTTATCCAAAGGAAAAAATTAAATCAAAGAGGAGAAATTTTTAAATGCTCGATTCTTCAAGAAAGTCTTTCGGCGAGAAAGAAACTGTTTCTGCTATTTAGTTCTTCGCTGCTTCTTATAAGCCACTTAATCTGCAGTGGTGATGGATTGAAGCTAATTAGTACCATAATAGTTTTATCAATGCCTTTGCTCTTTCTCCTTATGAGAACAGTGGAGGCATTTGATCAGGGATTAGAAAGACTCCAAAATAGATTTTTTGCACCACCAAACTTTCCAGCAGCTGATAACTCTGCTCCTAATCTGGAGGCTGCTCAAGAAAATGAAAACAATAAAGTGGATGAAGAAAATAGGAATGGAGTAGATCACGAGCCCGAATTAAAGGTCCGTTCGTTATAACCAAGTTAATGGATGAATTTGAAACCTATGCAATAGTTTTTGGAAAAATAACTGCGTCAAAAAAACTAGACCGCCACCGGCGCTTTAATAGCCGGGTGAGGATTGTAATTAATAATTTCAAAGTCAGCGAAATCGTAATTGTACAACGATGCCGGTTTTCGTCTGATTTTTAATTGCGGTAATTCACGAGGAGGACGCGATAATTGTTCACGAACTTGGTCCAAGTGATTATTGTAAATGTGACAATCGCCTCCCGACCAAATAAATTCTCCTACTTTTAAATCAAATTGTTCAGCTACCATATGTGTTAATAACGAATAAGAAGCGATATTAAAAGGTACCCCTAAAAAAGCATCTGCTGACCGTTGGGTCAATTTACAGGAAATCGTGCTATCAACTATGTAAAATTGAAAAAGCAAATGACATGGCGGCAAGGTCATTTGATCTAATTCCCCTACGTTCCAAGCACTAACAATCAATCGTCGTGAATCAGGATTAGTTTTTATAGTATCAAGGAGTCGTTCCATTTGATCGATGATCCGCCCATCAACACACTGCCAATGACGCCATTGCTTTCCATAAATAGGCCCTAATTCCCCATTTTCATCTGCCCATTCATCCCATATAGTAACGCCATTATCATTTAAATATTGAATATTAGTATCGCCTTTTAAAAACCATAACAATTCATAAATAACGCTTTTTAGATGGATTTTCTTTGTCGTGACTAAAGGGAATCTTTGCTGCAAATCAAACCGCATTTCGTAGCTAAAAATACTACGTGTCCCAACGCCAGTTCGATTTTTCTTACTAATACCGTGTTCCAGAATAAAATTTAAAAACTCGAGGTATTGTTTCATCATCCTATCACTACGAGATTTGTTTTTGCCGAAGCTTACTTCGCCGATGGCATCATATGCATTTGCGCTACCATGGTTGTTAGCAAGATTAACGAAAGTACCCATCATATAACGGCCATAATATGCAGCATAGCCACACGTTTAATCAACCAAAATACACTCGCAATGATAAAGCTAGCCAGCAGGGGAACAATTAAGAGGGCTATCATATTTTGAATCAGCCTCCCGCTGCATCATCGGAAAAAGATCATATGAAGCATTCGCGTAATATAATTGTAAACATAAATTAGTAAACATAAATTAATCCATCTAAAATATGCCTCAGTTCAGTTCTAAAAAATATCGCCGCCAATGAAAGTAATATAATTAAGAACGAATTGTTTAATCATTTTAATGTTCCCTGTGCCGATATGCCCACCACAAACATAACCCGCCGCCGATAATCATTGGTAACGATAGAAGTTGTCCCATAGTCAAACACCCAAATGCAATATATCCCAATTGCGGATCGGGCTGACGAAAAAATTCCACCGTGAAGCGAAATAATCCATAAAAGAGTAAGAATAAGGATGTTACCGCAAATCGTGGTCGAAGTTTATCAGAAAACCACCATATAATAATAAAGAGCAAAATTCCTTCTAAAAAGAATTCATAGAGCTGTGAGGGATGACGCAGGAAAGGCCCCACATCATCGGGGAAGACCATTCCCCAAGGCACTGTTGTGACCCGTCCCCATAATTCACCATTGATGAAATTCCCGATTCTTCCTGCTGCTAAACCTAAGGGCACTAAAGGTGCAGAAAAATCGGTTACATACATCCATTGCTTTTTAGTTCGGCGGCTGAAAAGCCACATAGCTATTCCCACTCCAATAAGACCACCATGAAACGACATACCTCCATGCCATACTTCAAAAATAGTCAACGGGTTAGCAATAAAATTAAAAAAATCATAAAAAATCATGTACCTAACCGACCACCAATAATTACCCCCAACGCACTGTAAAAAATTAAATCGCCAACTTGCGCCGGATTCCACCCTCGCTGGGGTTGACGAGCACGATATAAGGCTAACCCCCAAGCAGATACAAATCCCACTAAATACATGAGTCCATACCAATGCACTTTAATCGGCCCTAGTTTAAAGGCTATTGGATTAATATTTGGATAATGAAGCATTATAAACTCCTCAAGCCTATGACTTTATTGCAAGGAATTCAAACAGAAATAATCTGAGAAAACTCAGTATTTTTTACCTTCCCGCACGAATTAGCCCCCCCAAACCTGCTTCTTCGAGAGTATTTTCCATATGAAGACGAATATCTTTGGGATCATCCATTTTTAAAACTTCTTCTAATAATTCTTTGGTTTTCTCTAATGAGAAATTACGAATAACCCATTTCACGCGCGGTAATATTCGAGCGTTCATACTCAACATATCAAATCCCATTGCCAACAATAAAACTACGGCCAGAGGATCA
>NZ_NIQB01000087.1:0-2837 GCF_018687865.1 Coxiella-like endosymbiont of Rhipicephalus sanguineus
TATTATTAAGCCTATTATTAAGCCTATTATTAAAGCCTATTATTAAGCCTATTATAGCGGGTATAGCCATGTCATTATCTTCCGTGACTGTAGTAGCTAATGCCAATCGTTTTCGTTTTTTCCAAAAAATAGGAAAAAATATGAATTTAGGAAAAAATATGAGTTATTTATTTTTTAATTTATCTGGAATTATTTTGATTATCTTTGTTATTTGGTGGTTTTGATTGATTCATAGGGGCAACAATATGAAGAAAACACTATTTACATGGCAGTCAAAAGTTCGCGATCATGAGCTAGATAGTCAAGGAATTGTTAACCACGTCATTTTTCTCCATTACTTTAAGCAATGTCGTAATGATTATGTGCGTTCAGTGGGTATTGATTTTTATAAATTCCATTTAAAAGGCTATGATTTAGTAGTGGTTGGGCTAGAAGGTCCGTTATTATTCGCAGTTAAAAGCAGAAGACAAATTTTATGTCACTGCTGAAATAAGGACTTACGATGAAAAAAAGATTACAAATCGTACAAGAAATAAGAAATTTAGAAGATAAAAAATTAGTGGCAAGCGCATCTATTTCTATCACTTGTGTGGATCAAAAAACAGGAAAAGCCTATATGCCTGACATTTTAAAGCAGAAACTTTCTCCTCAGAAATATAAGGACTTTTAAAATTTCTCTAACGATTGTGACTAATTAAGAGCCTCGCTGTATTTATGTGAGTATGCTACTATCCACGCATTGAAAAATGACAAAGCTGATGACCACAATTCCTCAAAAATTCATTCGTAATTTCTCGATTATCGCGCACATCGATCATGGTAAATCAACCTTGGCCGATCGATTTATTCAGCTTTGTGGCGGATTGACGGACCGCGAGATGAAAGCCCAAGTTCTTGATTCAATGGATATTGAACGGGAGCGGGGAATCACGATTAAGGCCCAGAGAGTCACTTTGGCCTACCAATCCCGAGATGGATATACCTATCAACTAAATTTTATTGATACTCCTGGGCATCTGGACTTTGCTTATGAGGTGTCTCGATCATTAGCGGCTTGTGAAGGCGCTTTATTAGTGGTAGATGCTGCCCAAGGCGTAGAAGCACAAACGGTAGCGACTTGTTATACGGCTATCGAACAAGGACTCGTCGTATTGCCGGTATTGAATAAAATTGATCTACCACAAGCAAATCCTGAGCGTGCTATTCAGGAAATTGAAGATGTTATTGGTATTGAGGCACATGACGCCATTTGGGTAAGTGCTAAAGAAGGTATTGGAGTAAAAGAGCTATTAGAGCAACTTATCGTCACCATTCCTCCACCAGTTGATGATCCCGAAATGCCATTACAAGCTTTGATTATTGATTCCTGGTTTGACAGCTATTTGGGAGTGGTTTCTTTAGTGCGAGTCAAAGCGGGCACTTTGCGAAAGGGAGATAAGATTAAAGTGATGTCGACGGGTAAAGATTACTATGTCGATCAGGTTGGTCATTTCACACCAAAACGCCAAGCATTAGAAGCCTTAAGCGCTGGTGGGGTAGGTTTTGTGGTCGCTGGGATTAAAGATATTTTTGGTGCTCCCGTAGGGGATACCTTGACGCACGCTAAAGAGTCTGCCAAAGTACCTTTGCCTGGCTTTCAGGAAGTTAAGTCTCAAGTTTTTGCCGGTTTATTTCCCATTGACCCAGATCAGTATGAAGCATTTCGAGAAGCGCTTGCTAAATTGCGTTTGAATGATGCGGCTTTGTTTTATGAATCCGAATCTTCAGATGCCTTGGGATTTGGATTTCGTTGCGGTTTTCTAGGGATGCTCCATATGGAAATTGTCCAGGAACGTTTAGAGCGCGAATATAATCTTGAATTAATTACCACAGCACCCACGGTGAATTATCAAGTTGTGACTAAGGAAAATGAGATTTTATATGTCGATAATCCCAGTCAATTACCCGAAGTTAGTAAAATTGCTGAAATTCGTGAACCTATTGCTGTGGCAAATATATTGGTACCGCCTGAATTTTTAGGTGCGGTAATTAGATTGTCCATAGAGAAACGGGGAGTCCAAAAAAAACTATTGTATCTAAGCAACCAAGTATCAATAACTTACGAAATCCCCTTGAGCGAGGTGGTATTAGATTTTTTTGATCGCTTAAAGTCTGTGAGTCGGGGGTACGCTTCGTTGGATTGCAGTTTCAACCACTTTCAAAAGGCGGATCTAGTAAAATTAGACATCTTGATCGGTGGTAAAACTGTGGATGCCTTAGCGACTATTGTGCATAAGGATCAAGCCTATTCACTAGGACGTGAATTGACAAAGCGATTAAAAGATTTAATTCCGCGACAAATGTTTGAGGTGGCTATTCAGGCGGCAATCGGTGCTAAAATAATTGCGCGTACCTCTGTGAAGGCGCTTCGCAAAAACGTGACAGCTAAATGTTATGGAGGAGACGTAACACGAAAACGAAAATTATTGGAAAAACAGAAAGTCGGTAAAAAACGTATGAAAAAAGTAGGTAAAGTAGCTATTCCTCAAGAAGCATTTTTAGCTTTTTTAAGAGTGAAAAATGATACTTAATTTTACTTTTTATTTAACCATTGCGGTACTACTGACTGGAATAATTTTTCTTGTATATTGGCTTTTCATTAAAAAACGCCGACCCTCAAAAACCAAAGCTTCTTTTCTTGTTGAATACAGCAAAGCTTTTTTCCCCGTTTTGTTAATTGTTTGGATAGTCCGATCTTTTATCATTCAACCTTATCGCGTACCCACAGGTTCATTAGAATTTATTGTTATGCCGGGTGATTTCATAACGGTGGAACAATTTGCTTATGGACTTCGTTT
>NZ_NIQB01000088.1:0-2494 GCF_018687865.1 Coxiella-like endosymbiont of Rhipicephalus sanguineus
CCCCCTCATCTAAAAATTGCATCAGCCGTTTTCGAGCATTAATGCGAATGTGATAGTTACACTTAGGACAAACTTCTAAATTCCGCTCTAACTCGGCACGATAAAGAACCGCCATACAGGAAGGGCATTTATCCCAAATTCCCTCCGGCACTCCTTTTTTAGTTTTAGTAGGTGTAGAAATTCGGGGTAACAATTTTGTAAACCAATTCATCTTACCTGAACCTTAGTTAATTGTGGCAAAAAAACGGCTCCAGCGGGGTCCGAGGTAACCTAAATTCTCGAGGATAGGTCACTTCTATCAAATACAATCCATTCGGCGACACCGTTACTCCTCCTTGACGACGATCTTTAGCTTTTAAGATAACCTCCGCCCATTCTGGGTCTTTCTCTCCACTGCCAATAGTAACCAATACTCCTACAATATTGCGCACCATATGCAGCAAAAAACCATTGCCTTGCACCTCGATGACTACCATACGCCGAATTCGAAAAATTTCAATCTTAAAGATAGTGCGCACCGAAGTTTGTGATTGGCAGCCGGCTCCTTGGAAAGACCGAAAATCGTGCTCACCTATAAAACATTGCACAGCCTTTCTCATTCGGTTTTCATCCAAAGGCCGGTAATGCCAACCTATCGCCTTGCGTAGAATGCCGGGCCGAATTTCATGATTATAAATCACATAGTGGTATCGTCTCGCTTGAGCAGAAAATCGAGAGTGAAAATTCTCATCTACTTTCTTAGCCCATAAGATACTAATGTCGGGAGGAAGTTTACTATTAGCGCCGAAAACCCAAGCGTGTTCATTGCGATAAGAAGTGGTATCAAAATGCGCTACTTGTCCACTCGCATGTACTCCAGCGTCAGTTCGACCCGCACAAACCAGAGAAACAGCATGATTAGCTACCGCCGATAACGCTTTTTCTACTTCTCCTTGGACCGTTCTAAGCTCTTCTTGAATTTGCCAGCCGTGATAAGCAGATCCGTCATAACAGATGCCTAAAGCAATACGAGCCATGATACTAAGCCCTGATAGGCAGGTCTTTCAAAAGTTCTTCCGCTTCCTTTCGTTGCTCTTTGTTTCCGCTTTGAAGAACTTGTTTTAGCACCCTTCGTGCAGTCCCCTGATCCTCCATAGCAATATACGTTCGAGCCAAATTGATTTTGGCGGGAATGCTTTCCAAACTACCCATGTAATCATACTCCTCCCCTGTATCTCCTACGCTCTCACCCGAGAGATTATCCTTTCTCATTTCGCGATTATTCCCGTGGGTTTTTTTTGATTAGACCAACAAATCCAAGTTAATAGTAAAAGAATGATGATTGCTCCACCTATCAACATTTGAAACCCGCTGGGTCCAAGTTCTTTTTTTAACGAAGTCACCCAAGCTGCAATACTTAACTTCAGTCCTTGAGTCTGAGACGTGGATAATTCCGATTTGGTTGCTTGTTTTAACTGAATCAACTCCTGATTAAGCAACGTTATAGCTTTTTCCAAATTCTGTAGTCGTTGTTGGAGAAGTTGCACGTTACTACTTAGAGTAATAAGTTGTTCATCGGTTTGTTGCTGAAATTGCAAATTATTCTGATTAAGTTGTGCCAACTTTCCTTGCAGGCCGCTCACAAAAGCCCGATCTAACGACGCAGGAGCTGAAGCTGAAACATCATCACTATTTGAAAGAGACATTATGGCCGTCGAAGGCGCGACCTCCTTAACCGCAGGCTTATTTAGAGTGGTATCCTGAGAAACTGCTTTGCTCGCTTTACTTAATAGCAAATTTTTTCCCGGTGAAGCCTTTTTAGGAGGTTGTTGCAGTTGGGATAAGACAGTTGATGAGGGAGTTTGGCTGTCGGCCTCTCGAAAAAATTGTACGGGTGTAATTCCCCCCATCTCAGAACTAATTGCATTGGTAATCAGCGTGGTTAAAGCAAAGCTAAATAAAATACAACAAATACCAAGATACCGTTTCACCGCCGTCTCCTGCGATTTTAATTTAAATAAGCCAAAACTATACCAAATTTCTCAATCATCAGATAGTTTGTTCGTCTTTGAATTGGAAGCTGAGTGGTCTCGTTCTCTTTCCTAAATGTTTTTATAATCGGCCTATACCATTTCGCCAACTGTTTGACACAACCTCTCGCACTTATACCTACTTAATTGCGAGTGAGCCGGGCCGCGAAGCACTGCTGATCGATTGTGTGCTAGAACAACTCCCTTTGTATATCCAACTTTTTGAAGAATTAAAATTAGTACTCACGTTAGAAACGCATACTCATGCCGACCATATAACAGCAGCTGGATCGTTCCAAGATAAATTTCAGAGTCAAATTGCGGTGGGTGAAACGACCCAAGCTGAATCCGTCAATCTTAAAATTAAAGAAGGCAAAAAGATTGCTATCAGCGGAATAAAATTAGAAGTTCTTTACACTCCCGAACATACGAATGATTCGTATAGTTATCTTTCATAAATGATCGAGTATTTACTGGTGATACTT
>NZ_NIQB01000089.1:0-1175 GCF_018687865.1 Coxiella-like endosymbiont of Rhipicephalus sanguineus
ATTTATACTTCCTACATTAATACAATTCCTGCTAACGCAGAAGCTAAATTGCCCGAGAATGAAATAAATATTTTACAGTGTTTAACAAATTATATGCGATGGAACGCCCTCGCTATGGTAATGCGTGCGGGTCGTAAAAAAGCCGGACTAGGAGGACATCTTTCCAGTTATGCTTCGATAGCAACTTTAGTCGAAGTGGGATTAAATTATTTTTTTCATGCGAACGATCTGGTTTTTTTCAAGGCCATTCCTCGGAAGGAATTTACGCACGTGCTTTTCTTGAAGGGCGGCTAACAGAAGATGAATTAGTTCATTTTCGTCAAGAAGCTTTAACTAAGGGAATTTCTTCCTATCCCCACCCCCATTTAATGCCCCACTTCTGGCAATTTCCCACCGTTTCTATGGGTCTAGGACCATTAATGGCTATTTATCAAGCCCAATTGTTGAAATATTTACACTATCGAGGGTTGGCCGATACGGCGAAGCGCAAAGTATGGGCTTTCTGTGGTGATGGTGAAACGGGCGAGCCTGAAACTTTAGGTGGATTATTGGTGGCAATTCGTGAGCGTCTTGATAACCTTATCTTTATTATTAATTGCAATTTGCAACGTCTCGATGGACCTGTTTCAGGTAATGGAAAAATTATTCAAGAATTGGAAGGTATTTTCCGCGGAGCGGGATGGCGGGTGATTAAAGTTATTTGGGGCCATAATTGGGAACGATTGTTTCAAAAAGATAAATCTGGTTTATTACTAAAACGCCTGGGTGAGATGGTGGATGGAGAATATCAAGCGTGTTGTGCTAAAGGCGGTGCTTATTTACGAGAACATTTATTTGGCAAGTTCCCGGAATTGAAGGAACTTGTCTCTGATATGAGTGATCGTGAACTGGAACAATTAACGGATGGAGGTCATGATCCTCAAAAGGTTTATGCGGCTTATACGGAAGCACTAAAGGAAACAGGAAAGCCAACCGTCCTGTTAATGAAAACCGTCAAAGGTTACGGTTACGGCAAAGAGGGAGAGTCTCAAAATATTGCTCATAATTTAGAAGAAATCAGCGACGAAGGGTTAAAGATCTTTCGTGATCGATTTAAATTATCTCTCTCGGATAAGAAATTAAAAGATCTGAAATTTTATAAACCGGCTGAAAAAACTCCCGAGATACAGTATTTA
>NZ_NIQB01000090.1:0-17634 GCF_018687865.1 Coxiella-like endosymbiont of Rhipicephalus sanguineus
AAATTAGCATTGAATACTAACTTTTCTCGAATCTCTAACAGAGCCGATCTATGATTAACACCACACACTGGGAACATCACTATTAAATGTCTCCTCTCTTGGAGGGGATTTAAGCAATACCTCCCACCTTTCGGCTGAAAAATAATACCATAGAAAAGAGCGTCTTTATAGCCCTTTAGATTCGAAAGCAAAGCTGTTTAGATTAGAGAGGAAGGGTTTAATCTGCAGAGATAGTTTCTCGCATACGCTCAATGGTTATTCCAGCACCATCGGCATCATCAAACACCGATAATTTTGTAACACTCAACTGAAGCCAATGTATACGAAATTGAGAAAAAAGAAAATCGGCACAACGATTCGCCAACGTTTCGACTAAGTTAAATCGTCGATTGCTAAAAAATTCAATTAAGCTACTTCGAACACTTGCATAATCGATAGTAGAATTAAGATCATCGGACCTACAGGCTTGTTTACTGTTGATACCCAAAACAACATCGAGAGCAATTCTCTGCGACGAGGTTTTTTCGTGTGGCAAAATACCAACCTGGGCAGATATTTTGAGGTTACGAATAAAAAGTTTATCCACCGGACTGTTTTTCTCGGATCTCTTCAAAGGTCTTACAGTCTATGCACTTACTTGCCGTAGGACGCGCTTCTAAGCGTCGAATACCAATTTCTGCACTACAATCTTCACAATACCCATACTCACCTTCTTCAATTGAATCTAAGGATTGCTCAATTTTTTTAATAAGCTTGCGTTCACGATCGCGGGTTCGTAGTTCTAAATTAAACCCTTCTTCCTGGCTAGCACGATCCAACGGATCAGCATAGACGTTCGCTTCTTCCTTTAAATGCCCCACTGTAGAATCAACCTCTTCCATAAGTTGTTTTTTCCACTGAAGCAGAATTTTACGGAAATGATGTTTCTGCTTTTCATTCATATATTCTTCACCCTTTTTAAACTTGTAAGGTGAAAAATCTACAACCGCAGTCTTCATTTTCGTAGTAGTTGCTTTTGGTACCGTCATTGCCACCTCCTCCAAGGGCCTTAAAAGTTGACACATTCTATACCAAACCATAAAACACACAAGCTAATTTTTGTTTAAAAATTAGTTCGGCCGGAACTCTTAAATATTCAATTAAGGATACTATAGGAAGACTAATCCGACCACTCACCACAAAAAACGGTGGCTGTCGGACCTGTCATGATGACCGGAGTTAAAGGACCTTGCCAATCAACGATAAGGCTTCCGCCGGGCTGATTAACAACAACACGTTCCTGCAATAAACCCGAACGCCGACCTACCGCCACTGCTGCACAAGCACCGCTACCACAAGCTAGGGTTTCTTCGGCGCCGCGCTCATATACCCGCAAGCGAATGTTTTGTGCATTAATAACTTGCATGAACCCCACATTTGTACCTTCCGGAAAACGCTCGTGAATACTTAATTGGGGACCGAGCTTCGATACTTGTAATGCATCGATAGTATTTACTGGAATTATCGCATGTGGATTTCCGATATTGACTACACCTAATTTTATCTTTTGATTATCGATTTCCAGGTCATAAAAATTGGCAGTTTTAGGTGCTATAAAGGGAATGTCGGTAGGATCGAATCGAGGCACCCCCATTTTAACGGAGACTTTATCGTTTGATTGGATTTTGAGTTCCAAAATATCATTCAGGGTAGAAACCCGGAATTCATCTCGCTCTGTAAGTTGATTGGCACGAATATATCGAGCAATACAACGAGCACCGTTTCCACACTGACTTACCTCGCTTCCGTCCGTATTAAAAATCCGGAAATGAAAATCAATGGTAGGGTCTTTAGGAAGTTCAATAACTAATAATTGATCAAACCCCACCCCTAAGCGACGATTTGCCATTTTTTGGATTTGAGAAGTCGTCATCTGAAAAGGCTGTTTCGTAGCATCTATCACCACAAAATCATTGCCTAATCCATGCATCTTCGTGAAATTAATTTTCATCGTATTAGCAATCCCCTACGAATGTGGGGCTTAGTCGATTTTGGCTACATTTCGACTGTTGGGTTGAGTCAGTTTTTTGTGGTAAATATAAAGCCCCTCGAGCTCCGCAACCAGCGAGGATTAAAAAAGCATAAATAAGGATGATTTTTTTCATAATTGATAATAATATACTATTGAATGGATACGAACAATTCTTTTGAAAGCATTACAATACCTCCCACTAAAGCGGCCGTAGGTAGTGTGATTTGGCTGCACGGGCTAGGCGCTGATGGGCATGATTTTGCTGATATTGTACCCCAGTTAGCCTTGCCACAAGATCTTCACCTTCGTTTTATATTTCCCCACGCTCCTATAAGACCAATCACAATAAATGCCATGATGCAAATGCGTGCTTGGTACGACATTTATAGTCTCACTGATTTCACACATGAAGACGAAGAAGGTATAGCTCAGACCCAACGATCCATTAATCAGTTAATCGAAAAAGAAGTTACTGAGGGTGTTCCAAGTCATCGCATCGTTCTCGCTGGGTTTTCTCAAGGTGGTGCGATGGCTCTTTATACTAGCCTTCGGTATTCAAAACCGCTCGCGGGCGTTATTGCTCTATCGACTTATCTTCCTCTCGCGGACCAATTAGCAGCAAAAGTGAGTGATGTTATTAATCAACAAATACCCATTTTTATCGCTCATGGGGACTCAGATCGCGTTCTTCCTCTCACTTTAGGAAAACAAACTTTCCAACTCTTAAATCAACTGGGTTATCCTGTGGAATGGCATGAGTATGCGATGGGTCATCAAGTATGTTATGAGGAAATTAAAGCAATTGGGAAATGGCTAACCAATCGCTTTTCTTAATCGCTCTAATTCTCCTGTGGTTCCCACATTGAAGCATTTCTCCTGATAGAGAGTTCCTCCGCTAGCGGTATGTCGAGAAATAGCCTCAGTAAATAATTGAGAGAGGGGAGGGAATCGGGTTGGCAATTAGCAAATAATTTCGGATGGAGCTTAGCAATATTCGCGTAGGTCAGTTTAGGTACATCAAAAATAACTTTGTCTTCTGGTGTCAATGCATAATCCCCTTCCGGATGGTAATCGGGATTTTCTACAAAAAGAAAAGGCACTTACGACGATAAACGGTTCGTTTCCTAATAATGGTAAGGCTTTAAAATACCACCGCCTGTTCCTAAAGGATTTGGTTCAATAAGAGTAATAATTTAAGAGTAATAAATTGTTACTCCGTAACGTTCGCCATTACCTAAGTAATCCATAATTTTATTAGTATGATGAGTAGTATGATGAGAAATATTAAATGATGAGAAATATTAATTGACCACTTCGCAAATATTCACCACGCTTAACATTTTTAAATTATGTTCTATTAACCCCCTCTCAGTACCAACGGATAATAAAGGCTTAGAAATATACTATCTGTTAAAGGTTTCAACCAAGAACCTCGGCCTGCTGCAATATCATTGCTTTCATTAATCTCTCTTTATCTAGGACTGATGCCTCTCTTCAATTCAATTCAATTCAATTCAATTCAATTGAACCACTGCTCCCTGAAGCAACGGCTTTAGTTCTTTCAACTCGGAATAGCGTCCGCACACGCTTTCCACATACCGTATCACTCTTGGAATATATTACAAATAATTTGCTTTCTGATCTCGTTCATTCAATCGAGCAAAAAGGCCAATATAATTTAAATGCCCTTGTAAACCGATCCAATCAAACCAGCGCAAAAATTGTTCTGAATTTCGATCTTTTAATACCCCTTCTTCGCAGACTTGACGATGAAACTGTAATACTCATTGCTCAACTTACTCGGACAGCCAATCGATATAACAATCTCTTAATAAAGAAAGTAAATCATAAGTTACCCCCCCCAAAGTGCATCCTGCCAGCAACAACCATTAAATTACGCGAATGCTAATCCCGATATACACATACTTTGGAGTGCGATAAAGCAGACTCAATTAACAATTGAAAAATAGTTGCTAAAATATTTTTTCTTTTAAAGACAATGAAGTTTTTAATCTTTCTAAATACCAATTGGGAAACAACCTCATTTCACGATAATAGAGATCAGACGTATACTGATGTAAAGAAAAATTTTCTATTTCTGGATAAGGATAAGATTGAATAGGTAATAAATTATTTAAAGCACCTTGATATAAGTCATTCACCGTTTCGATATTAAGAGCATCCACATACAATTCATCTCCAAAATCTGGTAACAACAAAAAACCCTTTTTGTTGTTACTACAGATGTGAGAAACATTCAAACCTAATTTTTTCAAATGGCTTGGAAATTGCAACGAAGGATTCACAAGATTCCTTGTTAGATGGCGCATCCATGATTATATAAGTTGCCTGAGGATAATACACTCGAAAATAACGACGAAAACTTGCATCGTCGGCTAAAGGAAATTCTCTGGAATGGCTTTTCCATGTGTTTATTCAACCATGCACAGAGGTCTTAAAATCGTTTGTCGGGAACACTTTCTCCCATAGTCACACTCATTTCACTATTACCATGGTCAAATGTGGTCAAATGGTACTTAAGAGGTTACCATTCTCCAACAACTTTAAAATTAGAAAGAAATTCTTACAGTGAAGTTAAGAAATTTATTTATTTTGGTTTTTTTATTATAACTTTGCTTTTTTTCAGCAACTTGGTATTGCTGAAAGTAAGCAAAGCTACCAAAATTTCTTCATCAAAACAACCTCTCGTTTCCGAAACCTTACCGGAGGGCTGGTCTCGCTATCGCTTCCAGCAACACATTTCAAATATCCTCGGATGGATTCCTACTGAGGGAATCTGCCTTTTTTGTCATGGTTATTTTAAAGAACCCCTGATGGTAAGCGAATTTCCCCACCCCGCTGCAGCGAAAAAAGAGCCCACTATAATTACTGCTAGAGGTTCTTCCACTGTAACAGCTAAGGGAATATCTATTTTGCAGAAAGACGTGGTTGTTATTCAGCCAGGTCGTATTGTCAATGCTGATAAAGCCTATATATATCGAGACGAAAAAACTGGCCAGGTTAACAAAATTGTTCTCGTTGGGCATGTTCGTTTGCGCGAAGCCGGTAAATTAATTGTTGCGGATAAAGGGAAATTAACACTTCACCCAAAGACAGCAGTCTTAAAAAATTTGGCCTATCGAAGCTATAACGATAAATCTTATATTCCGCAATTTAATCCCTTCAATGCTTGGGGAACAGCAAAACAGGCAACCCGAGATATATCCCAAGTCATGACCTTACAGCACGCTACCTACAGCACTTGTGATCCCACTAGCCCTACGTGTGGCTTAGTGCCACGACATTAGTATTAAATAAACAGACATATCGAGGAGAAGCCTACAACGCGCTATTGCGGTTTTATGGTTTTCCTGTTTTTTATTTTCCTTACTATAACTTTCCTATCAATAATTATCGAAAGACGGGATTTTTAACTCCTCGCATTGGTCTTAGCGGTAGTTCAGGCGGGCTTTTTTCTCTTCCTTTTTACTGGAACATGGCACCCAACTATGACCTTACCTTAACACCTGAACTTATAAGAAAGCGCGGTCTCGATATGCACGCACTTTTCCGCTTTTTAAGCGCTATAAATAGCGGCGGCGACATGTACGTGAGCTATCTCCCTGATGATACGCTCTTCCAGCAGTTTCGGGAAGAAACTTTAAGAAAATTTTCTAACCCTTATTATGCTAACAATCCCCGCTATGCGCCCTATCTTGATCAATTAAAAAATATGAAAAATCAGCGCAGCCTTTTTTCAATAAATGAGCATACGGCTTTAAACCCAGAATGGTCATCCAATATTATTTTAAATTACGTTACAGACCCTTATTTTTTCCAGGATTTAGGCAGCCAAATGAATGCAAGTTCCCTCTCTAATCAACTTTTAAATCGAATTGATTTGCAATATAGTGGATTACATTGGCAGTTTAATGGGATGCTTCAAGCCTATCAGACACTCCATCTAATTTCACAAATTTCGGCCCCTGTGCTTGATCAATACACTCGGCTTCCTGACTTCAATGTTGATGGCTATTATCCAGATATCACACCCCACATGGACTTTAATCTTAATGCGGAAGCAATCAATTTCAGTTATCAAAGCAATTTCACACCTGATAAACCCATCGGGCAACGTTTCCATATGCGACCCGGTTTAAGCTTTCCTTTTTATTTTGTATCTGGCTATATCAATCCTCAGATATGGGCCGATGCAATAGCCTATAATGTTGAACATTTTCAACCCGGTCAGGTACAAACTGCCGGCCGCTTATTGCCAATTTTTGATATTGATTCGGGGCTTTACTTCGATCGAGATTTTAGTCTCTGGGGACGGAACCTCACCCAAACGCTTGAGCCTCGTTTCTTTTATTTGTATGTCCCTTATCAAAATCAAGATAAATTACCTAATTTTGATACCGTCTTATTACCTTTTGCTTTTGAGCAATTATTTGTATTGAATCAATACACGGGCGACGATCGTGTGCAAAATGCTAATCAAGTAATCTTTGGGCTTACCTCTCGCATTTTTGATGGCATTACCGGGCCCCACTCTTAACCGCTAACCTCGGTTTCATGTATTTAATTAGAAACCAACGTGTTTGCCTTCCTGCAGGATGCACACCCCTTAATTTTCATTTCTCTCCCATTGTCGGCGAACTCATTTATTATCCTTTTCCTCACTGGTCCCTAACCACCAGCATGGCATGGAATCCTAACCTTCGCCAAACCAATAACTCTTCTACAGTAATAAGCTATGCTAATGAAAGACGTAAAGTCAGCCTAAGCTATATTTTCGTGCATGGTAACGGTCAATCTATTGTAAGCACCAGTATCATTAGCCCGCCCAGCAGTATTTATAGCACTAACACCAGTGTCAGTTATCTTTCGGTACAGTGGCCTCTTTCTGCCCGATGGTCTGCCAGGACCTATTGGGGCTACGATCTCACTCGTCATCATACCGACGTCGCCGCTGTTGGTGTACAATACAATACGTGTTGCTGGGCATTGAGTTTTATTACACGCCGAACTTATACAGGCTTAATCGTTGACCCAGTTAGCGGCCTTAAAAATAGTTATGATACGAGCTATTTTATTCAACTCGAGTTAAAAGGGCTGGGCGATTTTGGAAACGCTCCTATTGCAGGGCAATCGTTATTTAACACGATATATGATCTTCCTAATGATATGAGGTAAAAATAATGTTTAAAACAATAATCCATTTAATGGCAATATCCCTGCTTACAATAAGCGCCACCAGCATAGCACAACAATCTCCCCTTCCCGAACCTAACGCTACGCAGGAGGAACTGCTAGATCAAATTGCTGCAGTAGTCAATAACGAAATTATTACTCAAAGTGAATTCAATCACGCCTTAGCGGCTGCAAAACAACAATTTACTCAGCATCACATTCCTATGCTCAATGAAAAAGTATTTCGAAAACAGGTGATAGAGCAATTGATTTATCAAAAATTGCAATTACAGTTGTCTAAACGAAATAAAATCAAAGCCAGCGACGAAGAAATAAATGCAACCATCTCTAGAATAGCAGCTCAAAATCAGCTATCTGAATCAGTTCTCAAAGAAAAGCTCAATCAGCAAGGTATTTCTTATCGGGAATTTCGTAACCAAATACGGAAACAATTGCTCATTTCCAAATTGCAACAGCAAGTGATAGCGAATAATATCACTATTAGCAAATCGGACCTCGTAGCTTTTCAAAAACAACATCTAGCACAAATTGCTTCTGCTCGTTATCATGTGGCTACCATATTAATTCGGGTGCCGGAGGGTGCTACTCAAGCTCAAATCAATCATGCAAAGGGCAAAGCCTTTTTAGTTTTAAAACAACTTCGTAAAGGATTAAGTTTTGAATCCGTCATGTCTGCCCACCCAGGCAGTAGGGATCTTGGATGGAGATTAAGTAGTGATCTTCCTCAAGTCTTTGTGAACCCCATCAGCAAAATGAAACCTAACGAGCTAATGGGGCCTATACAAGCTCCCAATGGATTCCATCTCGTTAAATTACTAGGTAAAGAAAATCAAAATAGGGCTAATAATCAGAAAATTCAACAGGCCGTTTATCAGAAAAAATTTGAAAAAGCCTTGCAACAATGGTTGGGGCAATTGCGTCGTTCCTCTTACATTCGTATTTACATTAATTCCTGATGACCCCTATCGTTATTACACCCGGAGAACCTGCAGGAATTGGGCCGGATATTGTAATCCAGCTGGCGCAACATAAGCTTTCAATGCCTCTTGTTGTCATTGCCGATTACACTTTATTGATGGAAAGAGCAAAAGTGCTTGGTCTCGAAATTCCTAATAATTTAACAATACGTCATATTCCTTTGAAAGTTCGATCTATAACGGGAAAACCGACTCCCGCTAATGCACAATATGTTTTAGAAACACTTCAGGTTGCTGCGGAGGGTTGTTTAAATGGAAATTATAAAGCTCTAGTAACAGGGCCAGTAAGCAAAACAGTCATAAATGATGCCGGTATTCCTTTTACTGGTCACACTGAATGGTTAGCAGCGCACTCAAAGGTAGAACAAACTGTAATGCTCTTTGTAGCAGATACCTTAAAAGTAGCTTTATATACGACGCATGTTCCATTATCTCAAGTTTCTGCTTTAATTAAAAAATTACCCTTAGAAAAATGTATTCGCCTTCTGAACGTGGGTCTTAAAAAATATTTTTTAATTAAAAACCTACTATTGCTCTCTGTGGAGTAAACCCTCATGCAGGCGAGAATGGACATTTAGGAAAAGAGGAACTATCAACAATTATTCCTGTTGTTAGAGCTCTTAACCAAGAGGGTTTTTCACTTATAGGCCCCCTCCCAGCCGACACTGCATTCACACCTCGGATAATTGAAAGTTGTGATGCTATTTTAGCAATGTATCATGATCAAGGATTAGGACCAATTAAAGCTTTAAAATTCGGCTCTGTTGTAAACATGACACTGGGCTTGCCTTATATACGTACTTCTGTAGACCATGGAACCGCATTTGACCTCGCAGGAACCGGATTAGCCAATGAAAAAAGCTTAATTACAGCAATTAAATTAGCAGCAAAGAATGTATGAACGGATTTCATCTACCACGTAAGCGTTTTGGTCAACATTTTCTTAAAGACCCCTTTATTTTTCAGAAAATCATTGCTGCCATTCATCCTCAAAAAAAGATACAATAATAGAAATTGGACCGGTCAAGGTGCCTTAACTGATTTTTTAATCAACGAATGTGCTAAATTAATTCTGGTGGAAATCGATCGAGATCTTGCAGCTTCGTTACAAAATAAATATACTCCATCAGAAAACTTTAAGATTTATCAATTGGATGTATTACAATTTTATTTCTCGACCTTAGAAATCGAAAATAACTCACTCCGTATTATAGGTAATTTACCCTACAACATTTCGACCCCCTTACTTTTCCATTTATTTACCCAAATAGAGTTTATTCAAGATATGCATTTTATGCTTCAAAAAGAAGTTATGTTGCGATTAACGGCTCCGATAGGAAGTCCCAATTATGGTCGCTTAAGTCTCATGACTCAGTTTTTTTGCGATAATACTTCGTTGTTTAACGTTCCCCCTAACGCTTTTACTCCTTCTCCCCAGGTAGAATCAGCTTTTGTACGCTTGATTCCCCGAAAAACGGCAACCAAAACTGTAAGGGATTTTAATCAATTCAGCGCGGTTGTCAAAGAGGCGTTTACTTACCGCCGAAAAACAATCGCCAATGCGCTTAAAAAATTAATACCCAATGAAAAATGGAATATAATAGGTATTAATCCTCAATCACGCCCACAAGAACTAACGGTAGAGGATTTTATTAAAATTAGTAATTCACTCCAAGAAAGCTAGATAGCTGAATGATAAGGAATCCTATGAATTTATAAACATATACTTGGCCGCTATCGACCTTTTCTCCTCGCAGCAAACAAGTAATTCGACGTGAAGCGGAAATTACTGAACGGAATCAAGTTACGTTGAACGCCGTCCACGTAATTGAACATTCACCAGCTGCTTATGGCGGTGAATTTTCTATCGCAATTAATGTCGATCTTGAACAAACTATTGAAGCCCACGCCAGCAAAGCTCTGGCAAAATTTTGTAAAGAAGTTAACATTCTGCCTGAAAGGCAATATACCCTTTCGGGTATTTAAAACACGCTATAATGGAACTTTCTGAAAAATTAAGTATTGATTTTATTTATTGTAGGAACTCATGGACATCATGGTATCGATAAATTATTAGGCTCTCGGGCTAATGCTATTCTCCATGCGGCTAAATGTGATGTTTTTGCTTCATACTAAAGAATAGCATTAAAATTTTTAAGTAGAAAGATTTTAGAAAGATTTAAGTAAAAAGAGAAGACTAGATTAAAAATAGATGATTTATTTCGAATTTTCACGTATTATACGGTAGGATAGTTAACAGATATGCACTTATTAAGCAACTATTGCTTCAATTATCTGTCTTTGTTCCTTTTTTCCTTATTTCACCCATTTCTCTTAATTTTAATTCATTTCGTCTAACTACAAAAGGAGCTTGAAAATGAAAAAATTAATTCTATCAAGCATTATTTTTGCTCTCAGCATCTTGTCATTTTCCGGGATAGCTTTTACCAACCCCTTTACTTTAACCAACTAATAAAAAATTCTCTAAATTTAAGGGTCGAGGAGAATGCAAAACCACAAGTGATCCTAGTTTTTACAAGTATTTCACTCATCAGTGGATATTAGAGGTATCAGTCTCGAGGTATAGGTAATTACAGCCCTCAATATATCAACGATGTGTTTACAATCAATCCATGCTTAATGAAGGCTATTTTTAATAAGCAGATATACCAAAAATATGGATCACTAGTAGGACCCTCAGAATGTTCCACCGATTTATAAAGTATTGGCATGAACATTTCAGTACATGATCTCAACCCAGTTAAAAAAATTGAAGTCCCAGCGAGTTTTTAAAAATTGCTGAGACTTTTTTGTCATTAACGATAATAATTATCGAGAAAATAGCTGTTTTAATTAGCCTTTCCTTCCTTATTATTAAAAATAGAACTGCAGTTGTTAATCATTTTAATCATTCCGAATTTAAGGATTTTCCTTCTCTCTGGCGTGCTCATTACTTCTATTTAGGTGTTAGCCTAGTTTACGGGAGTACCGATTGATTGGAGCTAGTTGGTCGCCGAAGTAACAAAATATGACATGGTAATGCTTACCACTTCAACACCAATTTCTGCCGGCGATCGCAGCTTCTTATAATGGCTTCGTTTTTAGGTTATGAAATTCAGCCACATTTCGCTTTTGAACTTAATTATATCTGTTTTCATAATACCACGGTTTATTTCGAAGATGGTTGCGATCTTTCACTTACACATATAATTTTGTTGGAAAATTCATGGTTCAGTTAGGGCACTCCGGCTTTCGTGCGTTCGCCAATGCAGGATTCGCCGTTATTCATTGTCATGAATTCGCTAGTCGATAGTGGCCACATCTATCCTACCTTCAATAATGGAACGCTTAATACTGGAACTCGGATTTCAGTATTATGTGCTGAGTATGGTAAAGCTATTTTTATTCCTGATGTCAATTATGTCCCCTTTATTATTATAGGCATTGACATTGAAAAATAGCTTACCGATTTTAGGGGAACTGTTTCCAACACTCCGATTTTTTATTGCGTTGAAGATCCCTTTCTCGTACCCTACTAACTATAAATAAACAGAACTTATGGGCTAATTTCATGAATGATGAGTCGCTTGAAAACACATTGATTAAAGCTATTCTTGAAGATCTCGCTCAGAGCGACGATGGCGAAATATTCGCTTCGCAGGCTGGATATTTATTTCGTTACTCCTAATTATCTTAATTTTTGCTCCCTCAACTTCGGAATTAGAAGCCAGAAAAAGCAAAACTCCCTATGTTTCCCTAATGCGCTTAAATGGACCAATTATGTCGAATACCTCTTTTTCGGCCTATCAAATTCTGCCTAATTTAGTGAACGCGTTTGCTGATAAAAACTCCAAAGGGGTTATTTTGGTAATCAATTCCCCCGGAGGTAGTCCTGTTCAAGCTTCTACCATCCATGACAAAATTCTTGAATTAAAAAAAGAATACCATAAAAAGGTTGTGGTCCTAGGAGAAGATGAACTTGCTTCGGGTGCTTACCTAGTATCTACGGCGGCCGATAAAATCTACGTTAATAAGAATACTCTCACCGGCTCAATTGGCGTAATTATGGGAGGATTCGGATTTGTAGATACCTTAAAGAAAGTGGGAATAACGAGACGCTTATTTACAGCAGGAGCTCATAAAGATCGTTTGGATCCCTTTGAACCTTTAGATTCTCAGGATGTTATTAAAGTCAAAACGGTACTTGAACAAGTTCATCAAAATTTTATTAATACAGTTATTGTTGGTCGAGGAAGCCGATTACGGGGGAGTCGCGAGGAACTATTTTCAGGTGATTTTTGGACGGGCAAAGAAGCTACGCAACTGGGAATTGTCGATGGTACCGCCAACCTATGGACCGTGCTTGATCAGGAATTTGGAGTAAAGCATTATCGTGATTACACTGCCAAAATTCCTTTTTTTCAAGCTCTATTCCACAACACAGCTACACAACTTTATTTTCATTTAACGAACGAAATTTCGCCAATTCGCGAAGAAATTTATTAGCGTAAAGAACAAATGAGTACATATATTATTGGTGACGTTCAGGGATGCTACCGCGAATTAAAGGAATTATTAGCTCTGATCCAGTTTAATCCTTCTGAGGATCAATTAGGCTTTGTGGGCGATCTGGTTAATCGTGGTCCTCATTCCCTTGAAGTATTGCGTTTTATCAAATCTCTTTCTTCGCCATTAATAGTTCTTGGAAATCATGATTTATTTTTATTAATTCTAGGCTACGAGCTTATGCCTGAAGATTCTTATGAACATACCCTACACAACATCTTACGCGCTCCCGACAAAATGGAACTCTTAGAATGGTTACGAGGTCGCCCCTTAGTTCATTACGAAAAAAATCATTATGCTCTTTTAGTGCACGCCGGACTTCCTCCACAATGGTCTATCGAAGAAAATCTCGAGCGCGCCAATGAAGTATCGCTTACTTTACAAGGACCCTATTTTAAAGAATTTTTAAAGAATTTATTTGGAGATGAACCTTCCAATGGGATGATGACCTTAAAGGACAGGAACGACTCCGATACATCACCAATGCATTCACGCGGATGCGTTTTTGTGACGAAAAGGGGGGCTGGATTTAAAAGCAAGCGGTAAGACAAGCACAAACAGAGAACACTTCCAACCGTGGTTCGATTGGCGCCACCATGAAAAAGAAAGAGTTGATATCTTATTCGGCCATTGGGCTGCACTTAACGGCCAATGCGATGCACCCTACTGCCACGCATTGGACACCGGCTGCACATGGGGTCACCAACTTACCGCATTAAACCTTGAAACCAAACAACGTTTCGCCATTCCTTGTCGTTCTTCTCTTCAGATGTGATGTAATGCAATGCTACCGTTGACAATAAAACGGACTGGCATTATTACATACCCAATTAGGCACATTAAAATGAATGTAGTTACCTTTACCGAGCTCAGGGCACAACTTAAAGAAATTCTGGATCTTTTTCTGATTAACATGAGCCCATCATTTAAACGGTCCTTATTTACTTAGTAATGAAGCAACGCCGCTCATCTTCGTGAATCTATTCGCAGTTTAAGACAAGGTAAAATCAAAAAAAAGAAATTAATGTATGATTGATACTAATCACTTTTACTACTGAAGCCTGGGAAGATTATTTATATTGTCAGAAACTCGATAAAAAAATGCTTCGGTGAATAATGAACTCCTTAAAGAAACTCTGCGTGAGCCCTTTTCAGGAAAAGGAAAACCGGAACCTCTTAAATTTGAACTGCAAGGATATTGGTCAAAGAGCATCGATTAATTTACAAAATTTTACATGATTCATTAATTATATTTCTCTAAGATTTCATTACAATTAAATTTATCCCGTTATGTTTTAGTGATCCTTATTTTTCGCTTTAATTCCAAAAAGCTAAAGGCATACAGATTATTTTCATTCGGTCCATGCTTTATTTTAGAGACCACGATCCATTCGTCGGCATTCCACAATGGGAAATAGGTGTCACCATCAAACGAATGCTCGATAATTGTTAGAATCATTTTATGAGCTTTGGGTAACGTTTCCTTGAAAAGACATCCGCCACCAATAATCATAACCTCAGACTCATCCGCCAAAGCATTTAAGGCCTCATCAACCGAAGAAAAAATTTCACATCCTTCAATTCTTAAACCTGGCTGTCGAGAAATCACAATATTACGGCGGCGAGATAAGGGTTTTCCGATGCTTTCAAAAGTTTTCCGTCCCATAATAATGGGTTTTCCAAAAGTAACCGATTTAAAATGAGCTAAATCAGCAGGTAAATTCCAAGGCAACTGATTTCGCTGACCGATGAGGCGGTTTTTGTCCATGGCAACAACGAGAGTGATGAACACTATTCTTCACCTATTTTCCGTAAAATTTCACACCAATTTCAATTTGTGACTGCCCATTTTTAAGCTGCCAACGATTCGTATCACGCAAAGAACACACACAACCGCAATATTCCTGTTGATAAAATTGTTCTAGTTTGGAAATTTCAATCATTTGCTGCGAACCGCCCTCTTTACGCCAATTGAATGTCCAGTAGATCATGTCAGGATATTTAGCCGCTGCACGAACGCCGCAATCATTTATTTGCTCCATATTTTCCATCGAGAAATGCCCAACGTACTCGATATCATCTTAAAATTATTTTCATACGCATAAAGTGCCGTTCGTTCAAATCGCATGTCAAAGCACATCGTGCATCGTATCCCACCCTCCGGCTCATATTCCATGCCTTTGGATCTCGCCATCCAATTATTCTCTCAGTCATAATTCTCTCAGTCATAATTCTCTCAGTCATAATCTCTGCGTCGACAAGGAATCTCCAATTTTTCAGTGAAACGAATATTTTCCTCTTTTCGAATAAAATACTCTTTTTCTGGATAAATATTAAGGTTATAAAAAAAGACTTTAAAATCAATACCCGATTCAACTAACCGCTTGACAATCGCTCCTACACAAAGCGTACAGTAAAGAAAGAATGCAACAATAATTTATCGGCACTGTTGGGCAACTTAAACTCCTTCTACATCATATTCCCCCATTCCAGGCAAAAAATATTCTTAAATTACACTGATTTGATTTTAATTTCACCTATTGAAGTTGATGTCAACCAAAACTTCTCATTGAATAGCAGAAAAGAACCCGCTCGTAATAGATTAGGTACAATCGCTTGCTGCAATCACTTCCTGCAGGAGAGTGGAGTTTGTTGGTAGATCATGTTCCAACTAATAGCTTGATATTCAAGATTCATCAGCAGTATATTCCTCTTGGGAGAAGAAAATGGTGGGAGTTACAAAAAACAAAATGTGTATTCACGCCACCGTATCCGGTAAAGTACAAGGTTCTTTTCCACGACACCACCCGCTAAAAAGCAGAAGAAGAGTTGGAGCTAACTGGCTTGGTAAAAAACCTTTCTAAAACCTTTCTATTTCTAATTAATAGAGATGTGGAATTAGTAGCCTGTGGAGAGCGAGATTATATTATAGTTCTTACCGAAGAATGGCTATGAGGCGGACTCCCTTCTGCCTCTGTAAGCAATGTTCATTAGGAAAAAATTACTTGGAAAAATCATTTGGATTTTAATGTAAGATGACTTACATAATCACTTAAATCTTCAAAGATCGGTATTCCCTTCAATCCTTTATTACGATCAATAGTTTTTCTACCATTTCCTGTCTTCACTAATACAGATCGACATCCAGCCTTTTGGGCAGCCTGAATATCACGCAGACTATCTCCTACTAACGTGGCATCTGGAAAAGCTTTGGGGAAGTCCTGAGCAATAGCATATAACAATCCGGAATTTGGTTTTCGGCAGACGCAATTAGCTTCAGGCGTATGAGGGCAGAAATAAATCTGCTCTATGTGCCTCCCACTTTCGCCAATTCTTCTCTCATTTTTTGATGAATGGCTTTCAACGTTTCTAGAGAATAATAACCATGAGCAACGCCGGATTGATTGGTCGCTACTACAATTATGTAGCCTAATTTAGTTAAACATGCAATGGCAGAAAGACTGCCTGGAATAGGGATCCATTCATCCGGAGTTTTAATATAATTTTCTGAATCGTAATTAATAACGCCATCACGGTCTAAGATGATAAGTTTTTTTGCATTTTTCATTTTATCATTTTTCATTTTATATTTAATTAGAATATTATTTTTATCCCCAAATGGTTTCGCCTGGAATTAACTCTTTTCTATAAGCATTGATAAAATCTCGAGCTGATTGAATTCTTTTTCCGGGCAACTGTAACTGATGAAGACGTAAAACACCATCGCCGGTAGCCACATCCAATCTATTTTTATCTAATAGGATCAAACTCCCTGCTCTTAATTGAGTTTTTCCTGCGAGAACTTCTGCCTGCCAAATTCGAATCAGTTGATGCTTAAAATAAGTAAAGGTGACGGGAGCAGGATTAAATGCGCGCACTTTTCGTCCTAAATTAACAGCAGGTTGATGCCAATTCAACTCGGTATTTTTTTTCTGGATTTTTAGGGCTAGGTAGCCCGGCTCGCATCTTGTTTTTTTACATGAATAGTCCTTGACTCGATTTTATCTAAGGTCTCGATTAATAGGTCAGCACCTAGAGACGAAAGTCGCTCATAGAGACCACCGGCGGTATCTTCTTCCCCAATGGGACAAGATTTCTGAGTTAAAATATCACCGGTATCTAATCCCTCATCCATTTGCATAATCGTTACGCCTGTTTCTTGATCTCCCGCTAGAATAGCGTGCTGAATAGGCGCAGCTCCTCGCCATCGAGGCAGGAGAGAAGCATGAACATTGATCCCACCTAATCTATGAGCAACTAGGACGCTTCTAGGCAACAATAATCCATAAGCTACAACCACCATAATATCAGCTTTTAAAGCTGTTATTTTTTGTTCTTCTTCCCCTCGTAAAGAGAGTGGCTGGCGAACAGTTATTTTTTGAGACAGAGCTAAAGTTTTAACGGGGCTTTCTGTCATTTTCCGACCACGGCCTGCTGGTCGATCAGGTTGCGTATAAACGGCGATTACCTGATGCTTGGATTTAATCAGTGCTCGGAGCGTCGGCACAGCAAATTGAGGCGTTCCAGCAAAGATGACATTAAGAGACATGTGTTAGCCTTTTCATACACCAGAATCCAGGGGTTTTTCTTAAGTTTGCCATTATCCCGGTATTGCAGAAAGTTACCGAAATGGGATAGCATGCTTCTCCCATGCCGCTTACCGTTGACGAAGAACTTTACCAGTATCTTGCCTTTTTTGTACGAAGAAAACACTCAATCCATTGAAAAAGATTTAGAATGGGCATTTGAACCTAATCATTATATTTTGACACCGAATCAAGCTAATTATCCCCTCTTAATTAAAACAAATATCCAATTTTCCTCCCATCCTGTATATTATCGATAATCCTCATATTTTGAATGCCC
>NZ_NIQB01000091.1:0-17140 GCF_018687865.1 Coxiella-like endosymbiont of Rhipicephalus sanguineus
AGTAAGTAAGTAAGTAAGTAAGTAAGTAAGTAAATCAGGCATTATGGTTTCAAGATTATTGGAAGCCTGTTCCAAAATCGCCTTAGATAAAGCTATTAAGGATTCGGCAAATCTTAATAATCGTTTTCTCATTGCCAAGAGGAGACCTATCATGGAACATTCTCTTCTTGCTTGCCCCTGCATGAAGCCATTTAGCCGAAGCAGCAATTTGTTATCTAAAGTAGTGTTCCCGATTTGTATAAACATCTCTAAAGGAAGGATCAAATAAATTTTCAACTAAAGAGCATTTATTCAGTTGAAGCAGTGCAGAAAGAAGTATACTTCCTTCTAATTGAGGAATCAGTTCTTCCTCAATCATTATAATTGCATGCGCAATATCAGCCTTAGACATTCCATTAAACAGAGTATCCTAATCACTAAATTCAAATTTATAAGCAGAATTTAAAAGTAAAGATGATGCTTTCTTACTAAGCCTATCGCATATGCGTTTTTGGCTTTTTATCATCTCAAACTTCATTAACTTCTAAGGATCTCTTGTGAAAATTTAAAAGAGTATCACTTCGCAAACCCAACCTTAGCGTTTCTAGTGAAATAATTTCATTCGGTACAATATTTCTTAGATTAACATTTTCACCAAACTCTTTAAATAAACTAAGTTTGTTGTGCTTTTGGGGAGCCTCAAAAATAAAACTATTAAAGTGGAGTAGCTTGTAATATTTTTTTCTATTAGTAGTTCTTTCTGAATTTCTCCAGAGGTCCGGGAAACCTCTACTGTACCGCTTTCACGACCTTCAGTTACTATTTTGTATGCACCAGAATTAAAAGTACCTTTTATTTCTTGCAACCATTTGTAAGGGGCAACTACTATCTCAGGATCTTTACTACCAATTTCAGCGAGAAATTTGAATGACTTTAAAAATTTCTCAATAAATACCAACTTCTCTTTTAATGGGATGCTAATTGTACCATCAGAAACTTCAATACAATCTACTTCCAACCTATGTAGCCAAAAGGCATGTTGCTCTATTTGATCATGAATATACAAATATTTAAAAAGTGTTCCACCAAAATAAACCATTATTTCTGCTTCTCTAAGCAAACAAATTTTTTCTTTTTGTCAAGGACATGGGTTATGCCATTCGCTCTCGGTTTTGATTCTCTGGCTGGTAAATTTAATGTAATCATCATACTCTCCAGTAGTAAATTCAATGTATAGGTACATCACTGAAGTTATCCTAAAATACCGCTGAAAACAAATGTAGCGCACCAAATACGAAAATATACATTGAGATAACCAACTGTTTTACAGATGTTCCTTAATTTGAGGATGAAAATTCGCTTCTCTCTGATCAAAACGAATATTTAATTTACCTACCCTTTTCAAAAAAATGGTGACATGTTATATTATGCAGAATTGGATACCAAGATAACAGAAAGATTATGATAAAAATCAATACGATACAATAATCAGGATGATACAAAGTGGTTATCAAATTTCATATACCTTATTTTGCCCTTAATACGTAAAAGCGCATTGCAGAGGGGTTAGATCCTAAAAGCATCGAATCTGCTCATTTTACTAATCCCGTTGAATCTAAACTTGACTAAGTTAACAGCCACTAAAAAGTTTTACTCACTCATTCATGCACCAGCACATTAGAAATGGCAGCGTTATTGACAGATATCTAACCCAGTAACGAATTGATTATGCCATCCTTTCTATTCGTTTCAACAGCGACCGTATTTGTATTGCGAGTCGCAAAGCCTGTTTTTATTGATATGCGACCCGATACACTGAACATAGACAAAACTAAAATTGAACAAGCGATTACAAAACACACCAAGGCGATTGTGCCTATTCATTATGCTGAGATTGCTTGCGATATGAATACCATCCTCTCGATTGCAAAAAGACATGGTCTATTTGTTATTGAGGATGCCGCACAATGGCTAATGGTAGATTATCAAGGGAAAGCACTAGGCTCAATTAGAAATATGGAAGCAAATTAGCTTCCACCATACGAAAAATATTACCTCCGGCCTTGAGGGCGCTCTGTTTATTAATGACGAGCACCTGATTGAACGAGCAAAAATTATCTATCAAAAGGGAAGGAATCGTGAAGCCTTTCTTGAGGGGAAAGTAGATAAATATAAGATGAAAATCAATCCAAGACTCATTATTAAATGCATAGGAATTATTCGCATAGGAATTATTTAGATTAATTTCCTCTTTTTTCTCTGAACTAAAAAAATTCACTGAAAAATAGAATAATTCATTAAGATCTTATTTTTATAAGAAAAATCGCTACGATATGTGTAATTGCTTTGGATAAAAGTGGTTATAATACATACCGTCAATAGAGCTATAAAGATAATAAATTTATTAAATTTCTAAGAATCTACACCTTCTCGTAAGAGATAGGCACAAAGCATTAAATAAATAGGGCTCATGAGAAAAAAATTCCATAATGGACTCGATTGTGCACCAATACCTAATAAAGCCATCGCCCCTAGTGTAAGAATAAAATTAAAGTAAAAGTGCCGATTGTAAAGTCCCCAGGAAAATAATAAAACTAAGACTACATAGCTAAATAAAATTGAGGTTAGCGCATAGTTATAAAACGTCAGAATAACAGGTCGATGAAGAAAGTGGTGAGCGTTTTCTCCTATTATTACTATTATTACTATTAATGCAATAAAAAATACAATCCCTTTACTTAGGACATTGCTATTTTTTTCATTGATTTTTAGGATAAATATAAATTAATAATAAAATCTATGATAAAAGTAAAAAGTAGAATCTTTACATGCCCAAGAAAGGAAAGAGAAACTCACTCCCATGTTTTATAGATCCTCGTAATAAATTCACCTTATGAAATTTGTAAGTTAAGAAATGAGTATTACTCTCAAAGAGATAGAAAAGTAAAGAAAAACTAATCAAAAGCACACCATGAAAAAACCAAAGAATGGCTTTCTGAGAACTTATCTTCTCTTAAGACTAGAAAAAATAAAGCAATAACTAGAATCAATGGTACAAGAGAAATGTTCGATAGTATCGCTAAAGAATAAAGCATTGCACCCAATGAGAGCCAACTGTATCTTGCATAAGAATGATGTAATTTAGATGAAACATGCAGACAGCAATAAGCAAGCATCAACATGTAAATGGGAACGATTTGATAGTTAAAAATAAAAGTAGTCTGAGTATTGAGTAAAAAGGTGAGAGAAAGCGGCAACGTAAATGAAGGTGTCAATTTATTGCGCAAACAAAAGAAAAAACTAATACCGATAATACACAGGCCATGATAGCTTTAAGTTCTTTAAAAATAGATAATTTTTAACCCAAAGCTTTATCTAAAAGGAATTATAAAGATCTGAAAACCACGCCCTGAAATCAATCAACGTGCGAGCTAGGCCAAAGAGTAAAGATAAAAACCATGATATGTATAATCGAAGCCTTTATATGGAAAAGTATTTAAGATAAAAAATAAACGAGGTAGGTAAGAAAAATAGCCCAGCTTAAAATATAGTGCTGTCGTATTACGAGTTAAGCCATCGATTTTTAATAGGTCTGTAGTCGTATTCCCATCAACCACATTAGCTTCCATTTGAGTTCATGGTAAAGCCTAATTATTGGAAAGAAACTGTGTTTTAGCTGAAATTTATCCTACAGTGAGGGATTGAAAAGTGGATCCCATTTTAATGCACCTAACGTTGATTGTGAACGTTGAAACCTTGCCTTTAAACGACAATGCTGACACAATACGCTCCTATATAGCTAGGTACGGAGGCAAACAAAATCCTTCAGAAAATAAAATGAATTTTAGTTTAAGCAAACAGGTTTTTTAGTAACCACTTTTAGATTAAAAATTTTAGGAATTATTTCCATACGTTACTATATTAGCATTAAGGAGAAATCAAAGAGACAATGCTAAAAAAGCTTTTCAATACATTAGAGGATTTCCTATCCTTAACAACCCACACCAAAATCTGGCTTCACTTAGGGTGGATGGACATTCGTCAACGTTATATGGGATCAGTATTGGGTCCCTTATGGATCACTTTAAATCTGTCAATTTTTCTAGTAGCCTTAGGGATCGTATACTCCAGATTATTTCATCAATCACTACAAGAATACATCCCTTTCCTAACATGCGGGTTATTAGCATGGACTTTCATATCCTCGATCATGATCGATAGCTGTGATATGTTTATCATGGCAAAACCTTACCTCTATCAAATTAAATTACCTTTTACTCTATTCGTATATCAAATACTCTGGCGTAATATTATTATTTTTCTTCATAATTTAGTTGTTTATCTGATGGTAATCTTCATCTTCAAAATAAAAATAACTAAATATGCTCTTTTATTTTTCCCTGGTTTTTTAATCGTTGCCTCTAATCTTATATTTATTAGCTTATTTATTGGTATAATTAGTACACGATATAGAGATATGCCTCCCCTCATCACGAGCCTGATTCAAGTATTATTTTTTATCTCTCCCATAACCTGGATGCCACATCTGATTAAAAATACTTCAAAAATAATCATATTCAATCCTGTGACCTATCTTATTGACTTAATCAGGGCTCCCCTGCTTGGAAGTGCACCACAAACCAATTCTTGGTATTTCGGATTGTCCTTTTTTTTAATAGGGTTTATTTTAGTTTCACTAATTTTCAACACTCAAAGGCACAAAGTACCTTTTTGGTTATGAGTTATGATTTAAAAAATTAATAAAATGTCATCCATACACATAGAAAATCTTCACCTTGAATACCCTTTGTACAGGGTAAATCAACGTTCTCTTAAAAAGAGTATCTTAAACGCTGCTACAGGAGGAAAATTAAAACTAATAAATAGCAGTTCCGTAGCTGTAAAAGCCCTAAACAATATTTCTTTTTCTTTAAAACACGGTGACCGTTTGGGGTTAATAGGTCATAATGGTTCTGGTAAAAGCACTTTACTCAGAGTTTTAGCTGGAGTATTTGCTCCAAAATTTGGGAGAGTAGAAATCGATGGTAAAGTCGCGTCCTTACTTGATATAAATATTGGAATGCAACCTGAATTGAATGGTTATGAAAATATAAAAATTCGTGGAATGTTATTAGGTCTTTCTAAAAAAGAAATAAAGTCTTTAATTCCAGATATTGAAGAGTTTACTGAGATGGGTGAGTATCTCGCCATGCCAATTAAAAAATATTCTACTGGTATGGCTGTTAGATTAGCATTTGCCCTTTCTACCATAGTGGATCCCGATATTCTTTTAATTGATGAAATTTTTGGCGCTGGTGATACCGCCTTTCAATCCAAAGCAAAAAAACGGATGGATAGTTTTGTCGAAAAATCAAATATCGTGGTTATGGCCTCGCATTCAAATGAAATTATAAAAACATATTGTAACAAGGTATTGTGGTTAGAACATGGAAATATGCTTAGTTTTGGAGGAGTCAAAATAATGGAAGACTCTATAATAAGTACTTCTAAATTAGGTACAGTATGCTCATAAGATTGTGAAGAAAAAGATATGAATGGAACCAAGCATTCGCTTCTGTTACTTTGTTATCTCGATCCACAAGGGATTGCTACAATTCCTGAAAATATAAACTTAAAAAGGTTTTCTAAATTTAATATTCATGTATTAAATTTTTTAAATATCAAGGACCTTATTACAAAATTCCTGCAGAAATAGATATTACCCATTATAAAGGAATAGTCATTCATAATACAATATCCTATAATCTAGAAAATCTTCGCTACCTTGATAGCAATCTCAACATTCATTTTCGAGATTATCAGGGCTTAAAAATTTTATTTAAGCAAGACGAACAATTTAATACACGTCAAGTAGCAAAATATATTGGGCATAATAAATTCGATTTAATATTCACCTGCCTAAAAGAATCGGAAAGGCACAAAGTCTATCCTGAAGAAATAGTAGGTAATATTAAGTTTTATCAAATGTTAACAGGTTACGTCACCCCAAAAATGCGTCAATTGAGTTACCCTCTAGAGGGTCGCAAAATTGACATCGGCTATCGCGGATCAATTCAACCCTTGATTTTGGCCAATTAGCTTACGAGAAGCGTAAAATTGGTTACGATGTACGAGTTCTCGCTAAACAAAAAGGATTAGTCGTCGATATATCCAGTCGATGGGAAGACCGCAAAAAGGGAGATGAGTGGTATAATTTTTTAGGAAATTGTAAAGCTGTATTAGGCGTTGAGTCTGGAGCAAATATTTTTGATTTGGATGGTTCTTTAGAAAAGCAATTTTTAGAACTCAAATCTACTTATCAGTTGGAAAATGAAAACGATCCAGAAGTTGCCGAACGCATTCTTGAATTACTTGAATCAATTGGTGAGAAAATAGATTACAACCAGATATCACCCAGACACTTTGAAGCTGTTGCCACAAAAACTCTCCAAATCTTATATGAAGGAGAGTACTCAAATATTCTAAAGCCTTGGGTCCATTATGTACCTCTAAAAAAAGATTATTCTAACTTTGATGAAGTTTGTAATTTTTTTCTTCCGATGAAAACAGAACAGCTATCGTAGAGCAAGCCTATCAAGATATTATTGTAAAACACGATTATTGGATAGAAAATTTCGCTAAACACTTTGATACAGCAATAGATAAAATATCAGAAAACAAAAAGCTAAAATATACTATAAATATTAGATCAACAAAGCGTTCTAAGCATTTCTTGTTTCTGGATGCTGATGCTTTTTCAATCAAGAGCCATTTCTGCAAAATAAAGAAAAAGCTTGCTAATTTGGGAGCTATACATCTTCTTGCTATCAATAATCTCAGTAATGACATAGATACTAAACAGATGCAGGATGGAACTCTTCAAGTTACTGCACCCCACAACTATGATACACAAACTTGGTTAGAAATAAATGAAAAAGGATATTGTCCAGCGCAGCTGGAACTCGCCAGGCTTACTCTAATCGCGAATACGGAAGAAAATTTAACATCTCATTTTTTAAAAACTATTGATGAGTTAAACGATTTCCATCTATTTGTCAATCATTTTGTATCTATCAATTCTACTTTATTCTCCTTAGGTTGCCGTTTTCAGAATATATCAGCAATTATTGCTTGTGATTTTGATACTCTCCCTGCTGGAATAATGCTAAAAAATCTACTTAAAATACCTTTAATTTATGATATTTATAGACTATCTAATCCCTTAACGGATTTCCAATATCCAAACAATTTTTGGAATAATATGGAAAAACGCTTACTTCCTTCTGCAGATTTAATCATCAAAGACAATAAGATTTCTTTACTAGAACTCATGAAACTGGGAAAAGTTTATAATAGATGTGCTGCGTCATTTCATTATAAAGAATATCGCCATTCATCTTTTAAACTTTCGCTTAAAAAGCTTAAAGACTCAATAATTATAAAGAAGGAATCTAAATTTATTAATTATGCCAAACTAATCTGGCATAAACTTCCCTTATCAATACGTACAAAATTTGGTCCCTTAATAGTATCTCAAATAAATCGAATATTAAAAATTGAATTTGGAAATGAAAATCGCTAAACTTTTATAGCGATCGATCCCCTCCATATTCATCACGATATTTCACATATCTTTTTTCATCAAAAGTCAATGACAAAAGAAAATTACGATGCTCACTTGGTAGAGATAAATTCATTATCTTATTGCATCAAAGCGTTTTTATAATAAAGACATCTCAAATATTGAGATTGCAGCGCCAAGATAACTACACTTTAATCCAATTGTTTTATTTAAAGCAATGAATTCTTCAGGAAAATAATAAACTGAGCGAGGACAATCTACTACCATCTGTTGTCTCACTAAATGCTTCAATTAAATCCATATTAGTATATTGACCTTCAACAATCCTCTTAACGAAGATGTACCCATAAGCTGTTATAATTATAAACCATTACGCGTATGGATCCGCCCAGTTTTAAAATTCTTTTAAATTCATTTAGAACTTTTTCTGGATTTTGTATACGGTGGAATAACACCGGAACTATGGATATGATCAATTGAATCGCCCTCAAATAGTAACTTTGAAGAGTTCTCATCTAATCGGACTAATTCCGTTTCTATTTTATGTATTTCTAACCGACACCTTGCTTCTTCAAGAGAAGAGGATGAAACATCAGCACCTATTAGCTTTTTAGGTTTGAAATAATGGCCAAAACCAATTAAATGGTGATGAGTCCTGTAACTAAAGTCTAAAATGACTTTATTGTCATAGCCTTTTACAGGCATCAATTTTAATCAATTCTATATAATTCTAATATTGATCATTACGCCAATGGAAATAGATCAATGATTCCTCTATCGAATTAAACAGCCTATGCAAATTTACATTGTGCTCAGTCTAATATTTGGTATTAGAATGTTCCATCTTCTTTCTAAAACTTAGGACTTTTTCTATGTATTTTTTTGCTTGGGATAACATCTAATAACTCCTTTGTAATTTAAATAGCTAAAGAAAAGCTTCCATTGTTCACTCTATCTAGTTTCTAGACGACAAGCAAGCTTCAAATATGGGAGCCTTCTCATTACGAATCGATTCCACGATAAAACTTGCCTTAAAAAGATAATACTGACACAATATACCATTAAAATACTAAAATAATCCCCTAAAGAAAAAGAAAGTAATTAAAAACTGAGCAATATCTGTTACAATTAAAATGAAATTGCAAAATGGTGGCTATTTATAAATTCTTTAAAGGATTTTCTATGTTAAATATTAAGGTAAATTTATTTTAAGGTAAATTTATTTCGATTTCGAAAGCGAAAATTTTTGTTATTCTTAAAAATTGTTTTAATGAGCAGCGCTCTGTTAATAACAATTAAATCCGTTGAATTGCCAGAAAAAACACCATTTCTATCCAAAGCAATATTGAAACATAATTCAGAAAAACCCAAATACTATATACACCTAACTATAAGAAATATGAAACTATCTTTACTACAGCGTTAGGAAAACCATTTTCTCAGTTAAATGATATGGGTCGCAAAATAGTTTTTGTAACTCTCGTGGCTTATAAATTAAAGCCTTATGGCGTCTGCTCACCCCCACCTTCTTCCCATTCTCTCCAGACAGAATTAGCATGCTCATCTTTAGTTTGCTCAGATTATATCAGGATAATCTACGAATTATATCGATTGTTGCATCCGATTGCTCCAATAAAAATAATATTTGTCGGTTGAAACGGCGGAATCATTGAAAATCATGTGCAAATTTTTACGAAATATACAGGAATCCCTTTACTTCTTGATCCTACTATCGGCCTAATAGCAAAAGCTACTTTTAATCAAGTTGCCTCAGGGCATAAAATTCATCCACTGAAATGATAAATTTCTATTCAAGAAATGATATCGACACGTTTTTTCATACCGTCATTGGAAATCTAAACACTGGCAGATATAAATCATCAGATCTTCTCTATTACTTTCAAAATTATCAATCTTTTCTTAATTCTACTGATAATAGAAACTATTGGGCAACCCCACAAACAACTTCTCTAAATATCCAATCTAAGGAATTGGATCAATACGGTCCTTACGCTTATTACATATCCCCTTTGAATTATGGGTCCCAAACAATGCTGAAACAACCTCCCACAGAAGGGTGGAAGTCTGAATATTCTACACTCAATCGCTGGTTTAAAGCTAAAAGCGTGATATCAATAAAAAATTTAATCACTCTTTTTTAATAAAAACTAGCAGTACGGTAATGGGTTATCAACTTATATCACCGACTTTTCAATTAAGCCCAGGAACTTACTTTCTTATTTTAAATGGTCTCGTTTTAAATGGAGGAATTTGCATATAGGTACCGCTCAAATGCAATGTGACAAAGTACTTAAAAACTAAACCCCTAGATGTAACGAACAGAAATTTATATCATTGTACAGTTACATAGATAAGCAATTTTTTAAAAAATCCAAAATTATATTTATCCCTATAGAATTGTCCCATGCCTTAGATATTCGCTTAATATTGTTAAATTTAACTTTAAAACCTCAATCTTCTCTATGGAAAATAAAATACATCACTCTAAAAAAATCAAATAGACTCGTGCAACCCAAATTAAATGGTTAAATTTTGTTCGTCAGAAAAAAAGAATTTATCTCAATTTAAGAGAAATATGTTTCTTTTCTAAGTTATTTTTAAAAAAGTTCTAGATAATAGAAAAAACATACATTATACTTTGAAAAAGCTTCAAATTTAGACAAACATAAATTATGTGCGGTATCGTAGGGATCATATCTCTTAATAACGTCTCACTTAATTCGGATCTCTTAATCGAGAAAATGAAGAATGCTTTGCTCCATAGAGGACCAGATGGTGAAGGAACTTGGTATTCATCCGACCGTCGTGTGTTTTTAGGTCATAGACGACTTTCAATCATCGATTTGACGAATCATGCTGCACAACCTATGCTCAGTTATGATGGTCGTTATGTATTGACTTATAACGGTGAGATTTATAACTATATAGAACTTCGTAAAAAATGTGAAAAAAGAAAAAGTATTTTTAATTCTAATTCCGACACTGAAGTTATTCTCGAATGCTTTCGTCATTGGGGACACAATGCTTTTTCTTTATTTATTGGAATGTGGTCCTTAGCACTATATGATTTGATCGAAAAAAAATTATTTTATCGAGAGATCGATTTGCTATAAAGCCACTTTATTACGGAATTATTCAAGATCATTTATTTTTTGCCTCCGAACCCAAAGCTTTAAGAGCCGCTCATTCAAGATTTAATGAAATTGATGATGTATCCGTCCAACTTTTTATTGAAAATGCCTTTTTAGAAAGAAAAGATTGGACGTTTTTTAAATACATTAAACGATTTCCCCATGCACATTACAGTATTATCAATCTAAACAAACCGCTTCGAAAATTAAATTTTATTCGCTATTGGGCTCCTTCTAAAACGATCAAAAAAATCTCCTTAGGCGATGCAGCATTAAATTTGCGTCATCTTATTATTCAAAGTATTAAACTTCATATGCGAAGTGACGTTCAGATAGGTTCTTGTCTGAGTGGCGGTATCGATTCTTCAACAATTGTCTCTGTTGTTAGCAGATTGCAAAAAGGAAAACCCCTTCAAACTTTTACTATCTATTATCCGAATCATACCCACCTTAATGAGTCTCATTGGGCAAAAAGAGTTGTTGAATTATCTGGAGCTATAGCAATATATGTCGAGCCCACCTATGAATCTTTTCAAAATGAATTATCTAAGTTAATTTCTATTCAAGATGAGCCTTTTGGAAGTATCAGCATTTTTGCTCAATATACGATTTTTAAACAAATTTCCACTTCCCAAATAAAAGTAATTTTGGATGGTCAAGGACCAGATGAAATGCTTGCAGGTTATTTAGGCTATCTACCTATTTATCTAAATTCTTTACTGAATAAAGGAAATTATATTCTTTACCGCCAAGAATTGCGAGCAGCAAAAAAGAGAATGAATATCTCTCTTGAGAAAAAATCATTCTCTAATTTTGTTAAATATTATCTAAAGACTAAATGCAATAATTTATTAAACCGAAATTTATCTATAAATTCTAAAAGCGAATTTTTTGATGAGTATGAATGCAGATTATTTCAACTTAATCAGCCCCAAGGGGATTTTGAGGAACAACTCAAAGATTTGGTTTGTGATTCAAACTTACCACAACTGCTCCGCTATGAAGATAGGAATTCCATGGCATTTTCTATAGAATCTCGCGTTCCTTTTATTTCTAAAGACATCGTTGAATTTTGTTTATCCCTTCCTGTATCGCTTAGAATAAATAAAGGCTACACTAAAGCTGTTTTACGCGAAGCTATAAAAGGCATAGTCCCAGAGGATGTTAGACTGCGAGTAGATAAATTAGGTTTTCCTGCTCCGGAAGTCGATTGGCTAAAGAAAACATTCCAAATAAATATATCATCCCCAGGCAGTCGAGAATGGAGAGAAATTATTACTTCAAAATGGAAACAATATATCTTGAATGTGATATAGACTAATCAGAGAAAGGAATAGAATGACAATTAATCAAGCCTTAGAGGCACTGAAAAGTAAAATAGACAGCATCATTATGTTCACCTGGTCTAATTGGCATACGGAAATGCGAAGTAATCGCTATCATTATTCAAAGCGCTTATCGACCATAGCCCCTGTAATCTTTATTCAAGCTGATCTTGATAAACCGGCTTATAAGTTTGAAAAAACTGAACTATCTAATGTCACCTTATTGCATATATATAACGAATATGGTTCGATCCAAAATCAATTACTTACCCAAGCATTAAAAGAAAAAAACATAAATTGGCCTCTCGCCTGGATTTATAATTGCAATTTTTGGGAATTTATCCATTCAACTTATTTTCCTTTTGTAGTCTATCACGCTACTGAAGCTTTTTATTCCGCTGATGGTCCCGTAACTTTTCAGAAGGAAACATCCTTATATAATCTGGACCAACTAGCATTAAAAGCAACCGATTTATTAATCTGTGTATCACAAGGTATTCAAGAAAGCTACCATACTAACGGTAACTATATAGGTTCCTCTATTGTTATAAACAATGGTTGTGATTATCAATTTTATTCCTTATCTGCCCGAAAAATATTCCAATACAAGAAAACATAGCTTTCTATCAAGGTAATATTTTTAACAAACTTGATTACGATTTACTCAATCAACTCGTAAAGAGAATGAAGGATTGGAAATTTGTATTTTGTGGAAAAGTCGTTTTTGAAAATGATCAAGGTTGGGAAAATCTCATAGCTCATGAAAATGTAAAATACTTAGGATTAATGCAGCTCGAACAACTTAGAGAAATAGCTTATCGATCAACAGTGGGGATTATTCCATTCGTGCAAAAAAACTTTATCAAAGTATCTTTCCCTCTGAAAACATACGAATATTTAGCTAGTGGTTTACCAGTGGTAAGCACACCGATTGATAATTTAATAAAAGAAGATAAAGAAAAAGTTATCCATTTTGCATCCAATGTAGACGACTTTGAGAAGGCAATTCGTCAAGCTAGTAAAGAGCGTTTTGACAAGGACCTACTTGAAAAACGACTTTCAACTGCAAAAAGAACATCCTATGATAAACGATTTAAGCTGTGTGTTAATGCAATCGTACAGGGCCTGGAAGAGATAAAAATCAATCCTAAAACGATTGAAGACAAAAAATTAAATATATTAATTTTCTATTACCCCAATCTAAAGGGCCTTGAAAACATAAAAAATTATACTAAATTTATAAAACACAATGTTTATTTTCTTTCGAGTCAATTTATAGCTCAATCTATTATTCAAGAACCAGAGAGCCTTAATTTCTTTGATGGATTAGTTATTGATTTTTCAGCAATTCTTTCTAATCACTCCCTGACTATTTTCATGGAATATGCAAAGTCGCTTCAAAATTATCGCGGCTTCAAAATTCTTTGCCTCCGTGAGCAAACATCACATTTTCAACCAAATTTAGAAGAGCTTATTAGACCCCATGTGAATATTCTCTCTACCAAGAAAAATAAATCAATAACATTCATTAAAAAATCCCCAATTGGGGAAATAAATCTTGGCACTTATAATAACCTAACAAATTATTTCCTTGCGCTTTCAACTATGTTCAACACAAATGTTCCTGCGAGAAGAATCTCTAAACCAGAAATAATTTATGCTCATATTACAGATCTCTATCCCAGAACAAACAAAAAATTTTTAGAAAAAAAATATATATCCCAGGAATCATTAAAGAAATCTCTCTACTCAGCTATCCAATCGATAAACAAAACAATGGAAAAATAAAAATTTTAAAATTAATAATAAAAAGACAAATTTTAAAAATGATCCAATATCAATTTGTTTCTAAGTTATTAAGGGTAATTAAGCGAATTTTTCCCGATCGTTATAATAATCTAAAAAAAATCATAAAAACGCGGTTCGTTTTGGATTAAAAGGTGTATTTTTTAAAAAATAATCAAGTAAGTTTTAAAGAGATAATCAATATTATCAGAGTAATACATTATTCATCCGCCCATAAATATCCTCAAACCGCACAATATCGTCTTCTCCTAAATAATCGCCACTTTGCACCTCAATCATTAATAAGGGTTGGTCACTGAGATTGCTGAATCGATGTTTGGTTTCTTTTTCGATATAAGTAGATTGATTAGGAAATAAACGAAAGTGATCTTCACCATTAACAACTTCGCTTCGCCGCTGACCACAACCCAATGCTCGGAACGACAATGATGTAACTGTAAGGAAAGTGCTGCGTGAGGATTAACCACTAAATATTTTACCTGATATCCCACGCCCGAAGCTAATTTTTCGTAATACCCCCACGGACGATAAATTCGCCTATGCTCAGTAGCAACAGAATCTTGTTGCAACTTCATCTGTTCTACAGCAGCTTTTACTTCTTGGGCATGATCTTTATCAATCACCAAAATAGCATCGGGAGTACTTACAATCACTTGATCCTTCACACCAATGACAACTACTCGCCTGCCTTCAGAACTAACTAAACAATTCTGGCATTTACTTATCAGCACATTGCCATATTGGACATTACCCTCAGCATCAGGCTTTCCTGTTTCCCCCACCGATGACCAACAGCCAAGATCATTCCATTGAGTGCAAAGCGGCAACATAACTGCCTTATTGGTTTTCTCCATAAGCTCATAATCAATAGAGCCTTCTCGACAGGAATTAAAATTTTTACTCACTCGAAAAAATTCAGATTGTTTCTTTGCAACTCGAAAAGCCTTTTGAGTTTCAATAAAAATATCATTGGCTAAATTTTCTAATTCAGTTAAGTACGTCTGAGCTTTAAATAAAAACATGCCGCTATTCCAATAAAATCCTCCTTGGGAAATGAAATTTTTTGTTTTTTGAAATGAGGGCTTTTCGATAAAGCGACTCACTCGAAATCCAGTTGCGAACGGGTCTCCTTTTTCGATATATCCATAACCGGTTTTAGGCGAATGGGGTTCAATACCAAATATAACAAGATGATTTTGTTTAGCTAAGTGAAGCGCTGTTTCTACTGTGCTTTTAAAAGCAACGTGATCACTTAAGTAATGATCGGAAGGTAATACGAGTAAGGTAGTATTAGGGTCTATATACTTGCAGGCATATTGAGCAGCTAAAGCAAGGGCTGGAGCTGTATTTTTTGGATAAGGCTCTAAAATGTAATGAACATTCGTAAAACCAATAGCCTCCAATTGATCCCGACATAAAAAATAATAATTTTCGTTTGTAACTACGATTAAATCCGAAATACCAGAAACATATCGGGCTCTTTCCGCCGTTTTTGCAACAAGGATAGATCATCAAATAACTTACAAAATTGTTTTGGATAGCTTTCCCGAGAGACAGGCCACAATCGGCTCCCAATACCCCCAGCTAATAAAACAGGTATGATTTGGTTTTCCAAGTGTGTGCCTCCAGCAGGAGCTTAGGACAAATAATACGATCTAGAAATGGGGTGGACGATGGGACTCGAACCCACGACACAACCGGAATCACAATCCGGGGCTCTACCAACTGAGCTACGCCCACCATTAAGTCATTTACTTCATACCACAATTAATTATTTTTGTACCCGGAGTACTACTTCTGCCTTCAGTCCTCTGAAACGCGCCCGGCAGGATTCGAACCTGCTACCCTCGGCTTAGAAGGCCGATGCTCTATCCGAGTGAGCTACGGACGCATACCGTTAGTTATAATCATGTAACTACACTCGAGGGTCAAGTTTAAGTTGGAAATCAAACTCAAACAAAAAAATCATCACGATCTGAATCGGGGTAGAGGGATTTGAACCCCCGACATCCTGCTCCCAAAGCAGGCGCGCTACCAGACTGCGCTATACCCCGCGGTCTTAAGAAAGAAAAACATGATACTGTCGATATTAAAATGCGTCAACAGAGATTCCTTGCTAAAAAAGACCTTATGGCAGAAAACCTTGCATAGACAATCCATCGAACACAAGACTTCTTTCCTATAAGGAATATCTGTTATTATACAGCAACTGAAAACCAAAGGGATGCCTAATGAGTGACCTCCAGCGCCTTATCAAAGAGGCTTATCACAACAAAGACGAATTCACCAGCAACACTACTACTCCGAACAAAATTCGTGAAGCTGTACATCAAACTATCGAACTGCTGGATCGGGGAGAAATTCGTATTGCTGAAAAATGTAATGAGCAATGGAGGACCAATGAATGGATTAAAATGGCTATTTTACTTTATTTTAAAATCGAGCCTATCAAAACCTTTAAAGGAGGTTACGCTTCCTTCTATGACAAAATCCCTTTAAAGAATGATCAGCAAGCGGAATTCAGCGGACAAGGAATCCGGATTGTTCCCCATGCAATTGTACGAAAAGGCGCTTATTTAGCCCGGAATACAGTACTTATGCCAAGTTATATCAATATTGGTGCCTATGTCGATTCAGGAAGCTTGATTGACACCTGGGCCACCGTGGGTTCTTGCGCGCAAATTGGAAAAAATGTTCACCTTTCTGGCGGTGCTGGCATCGGTGGCATTCTTGAACCTTTACAGGCGCATCCTACTATTATTGAAGATGACTGTTTCATTGGTGCGCGCTCTGAAATTGTAGAGGGCGTTATTATTGAAAAAGGTGCCGTTATTTCCATGGGTGTGTTCATCGGCCAAAGTACTCCTATTTATAATCGATTCACCAAACAAATTACTTACGGACGAATTCCTTCCGGTTCTGTAGTTATATCGGGGAGCCTTCCTTCTCCAGAAGGAAATTACAACCGATACAGCGCCATCATCATTAAACAGGTGGATGAAAAAACTCGAAACAAAATTTCTCTAAATGAACTTTTACGCGAAAATTAATATGAGCGACACACTAAAACTTTTAAAACAACTCATCGAACGTCCTTCTATCACTCCCCATGATGCTGGTTGCCAAGACATTTTAATTGAGCACTTAACCTCCACAGGATTTCAATACGAACGTTTACCCTTTGCAGAAGTCAGCAATCTATGGGCTTGGCACGGTAAAAGCTCACCGCTAATTATTTTTGCAGGCCACACTGATGTTGTCCCGCCCGGAGATGAAACACAATGGATGTCCCCCCC
>NZ_NIQB01000092.1:0-2697 GCF_018687865.1 Coxiella-like endosymbiont of Rhipicephalus sanguineus
TTTAATGGCGAACCAATGCTTGATAGGGATTTTATTGAAGCTTTTACGTTTATTGAAGAAAATCGTGATCAGGAACCTCTCAGCTTTTTTGAATTCACCACTTTAGCCTGTTTTTATATTTGTAAAAAATTAACCTTGGATATTCTCTTATTAGAAGTAGGATTAGGGGGGCGGTTAGATGCTGTTAATATCATTGATCCAGACGTCGCGGTAATTACCACAATTGATATAGATCACACAGATTGGTTAGGAAGTGATCGAGAGTCTATTGGACGGGAAAAAGCAGGAATTTTTCGGACACACCGCCCAGTGATTTGTGGCGACCCTCATCCGCCGAAAAGTCTCCTTGAAGTGGCTCAACTCTTGCAAGCCCCCGTTTTCCAATTTATGAAAGATTTCTCAATAATCGAATATGAAAAAACGTGGAAGTGGCAAGGACCTAAAATTAATTACGATGCTTTACCTTTACCTCAATTAAAAATTCAAAATGTAGCCACCAGCTTGATGGTAGTAGCTCGCTTACAAAATCGCCTGCCTGTAAAGAAATTGGCTATTGTAGCTGGTATTCAAAAAGTTACTCTACCTGGTCGTTTTGAGCGAGTGAAAAAGCCCGTTTCTGTTATTTTTGATGTGGCACATAATCCGCAATCGGCCCATTATTTAGCAGAACAGCTTTGTTGTTCCCCTCATTCAGGGCGAATGTTTGCAGTGGCAGGAATGTTAAAAGATAAAAATATTTCAGGCATTTTCTCTCCTCTGCTTTCCTGTATTGATCATTGGTATGTAGGTGACCTTGCAGGAATACGCGGTGCTTTAGGTGAAAAATTGGCGGAAACTTTGAAGACAGAAGGTGTTGAAAATTGTTATAATTTTACTTCGATTAACGAAGCGTTTGAAAAAGCAATTGCACAGTGTAAAGAACAGGATAGCATCGTAGTTTTTGGTTCGTTTTATACAGTGGCTATAGCTAAACAATTTCTTTCCCGAGGCTAGAATCATGGAAATTAAAATTAAACAAAGATTAATTGGAGTGGTAGTTATTCTTTCCGTAGGAGCAATTTTTTTGCCGTTATTATTTCATAACCCGCATCCAACCAGCAGTTTATCAATGGTAACAACAGTTCCGAAAGCACCAAATAAACTTGAAGTGCAATTGCAATTGTCAGAGCCTATACCAGAAGAAAAGGCAACTTCAAAGGCGATTTCTATTCCTTCAAAGTTAATTACCATAGAATCGAAAGAAAAGACTATCCCCTCGACTTTACAATCAGATGAGGTGCCGCTCTCTACGGTTTCATCAGAATCCCCGGCAAAACTCAAAGCTGTTACCATCTCAAAAACCAAAGTTTCATCTACTCAACACCATGAATTTAATGTTGCTGAAAAATCTCCAGAAATTAAGCAAAAAGTAGCCGTAAAAAAACCTCATTCGTCAGCTAATTTATTGTTATCCAGGACTCCTAAGGCTTGGGTAATTCAAGTGGCTAGTTTTGTAAATCAAGACAATGCAAAACGATTGCTTAAACAATTGCAAGCGAGTGGGTTTGATGCTTATATTCGTCAGAGTAATGAAGGAAAAAAAGTCAGCCGTATTTTTGTAGGTCCTCTAATTGATTACACTAAAATTATTGAAATCCAGAAGGAGTTAAAACAAAATTTGCATTTAAAGGGTGTTATTAAACGATATCAAATGGTTTAGAGATACTTTTAATTATAATAGGCGCTGAAATGAATTTTAATATTTTTTCACATTTTAATTGGGTCGATTTCACAATTGTTGGAATTATTGTTTTCTCGATTATTATTAGTTTTTTTCGTGGTTTCGTACGAGAAGCTATTTCGTTGGTAATATGGATTGGGGCCATCGTTATTGCTTTTAAATTTTCAGAACCTGTTCAAATTCATTTGCGCCCATGGATTAATTTGGATTCTCTTCGGTATGCGGCCACTTTTGGGATTTTGTTTTTAGCTGTTTTTATTTTTGGAATTTTTATTAATTTGATTTTACATGTGCTCGTAAAAAAACAGGACTTACTATTACCGATCGCTTGTTGGGTATTTTTTTGGAGCAGCACGTGGTTTGCTTATCATTGCCATTTTTCTCATCTTTGTTAGTGTGGGTAATATCAAGGACGGAACGGCGGTTAGCCAATCGCAATTAGCGTCCAAATTTGAACCGATAGTAACTCGGCTAAATCAGTTTTTACCTTGGCAGCTTAAAAATATTTTGCAATGGTTGGTAGAACCACCTCAAACTGAAGTTAATAGAGGTAATACGGTAATGTGTGGTATTGTCGGTATTATTTCTCATAACCAAGTAAATCAAGCAATTTATGATTCGTTGACTATTTTTACAACACCATGGACAAGATGCAGCTGGTATTATGAAAGTGATGGCGAGCGGATTTTTTTACAAAAATCAAGTGGGGATTAGTTCATGACGTAATTCATGAATCTCATATGCTCCGCCTCTTGAGGAATATGGGACGAATATGTTCATTATCCTACGACAGGAACGGAGAGCCCCGCCGAATCGCAACCTTTTTATATAAATTCTCCTTACAGATTGAGTTTAGTTCATAATGGGAATTTATTAAATGTTAAAGAATTGATGAATGATTTAATACGTAGGGATTTGCGCTATTTAAATACTACTTCGGATTCAGAAATTTTACTCAATGTGATGGCCCATGAATT